>NZ_JBHVDX010000331.1:0-7782 GCF_042802555.1 Streptomyces sp. NPDC057474
GCCCCGGCCACGCCCACCCCCGGCCCGGCCGCGCCCGCCGCATCGGGCCCGCCCCCCGCGTACGCCCAGCCCGGCCCCCCGGCGGCGCCCCAGGCCCCCGCCGCCTACAACCCCGCCCCCGGCGGACCCGACCCCCGCACGCTCTGGCCGAACATCCTGGAGACGGTGAAGAACCGCCGCCGTTTCACCTGGATCCTGCTCAGCCAGAACGCGCACGTGGCCGGTTTCGACGGCACGACCCTGCAGATCGGCTTCGTCAACGCGGGCGCCCGGGACAACTTCGCGAGCAGCGGCAGCGAGGACGTACTGCGGGCGGCGCTGGCCGAGCAGTTCAACGTGCACTGGAAGATCGAGGCGGTCATCGACACGTCGGGCGGCTCCGCGCCTCCGGGCGCCCCCGGCGGTTACGGGTCTCCCGCTCCGGCCGCCGGTGGATATGGCGGCGGTGGCGGCACGGGCGGTGGCGGCTACGGCGGTGGCGGCGCGGGCGGCGGCTACGGCGGCTCTCCGGCCACGGCGTCACGTCCCGCCGCGCCCCAGGCCTCGGCCCCGGCACCCCGCCCGGCATCCCCGGGCCCGGCCGCGCCCCACCAGTCGGCACCGAGCGCCCCGCCCGTCGCCGCACCGCCCCCGGCCCCCGAACCCCCGCCCGTCTCCCCCGAGGACGACACCCCCGAGGACGACGATCCCGACCTCGACGAATCGGCCCTCTCCGGCCACGACCTGATCGTGCGGGAACTGGGGGCGACCGTGGTGGAGGAGATCGCGAACGAGTAGCGGGCGGGCAAGCCGCGAGCGCCGAGTGCTGCTGCCGTGAGACTCGAGGCAGAGCCCCGGCTGGCGCTGCGGTGCGGTCGGTGCTCCGCCGACGTGGGGGCGAAGCCGGTGGTTCACCGCCGCTGCGCCAGCTCCCGGTTCGCTACCCCACACCCAGCCCCCAGGCCCCCCGCACCCCTCCCTTCCCCACTCCACCTTCGTGTGATCCGACAAACCCCTGCCGTCCCACTCTTCGGAAGCCCCCACAAAGCCACCCGCCCCCTCCGGCTAGGCTGGCCCCGTGAAGGTCCTCGTCATTGGTAGCGGTGCTCGTGAGCACGCGCTGTGCCGTTCGCTGTCCCTCGATTCCGATGTCAACGCACTCCACTGCGCGCCCGGCAACGCGGGTATCGCCCAGGTGGCCGAGTCGCACTCGGTCGACGCGATGGACGGCGCCGCCGTGACCGCGCTGGCCACGCGGCTGGAGGCCGACCTGGTGGTCGTGGGGCCGGAGGCCCCGCTGGTCGCGGGTGTCGCCGATGCCCTGCGCGAGGCGGGCATCCCGGTCTTCGGCCCGTCCGGCGAAGCCGCGCAGCTGGAGGGCTCCAAGGCCTTCGCCAAGGAGGTCATGGCCGGCGCCGGCGTGCCCACCGCGCGGTCGTACGTCTGCACCACCGCCGAGGAGATCGACGAGGCCCTGGACGCGTTCGGCGCTCCGTACGTCGTGAAGGACGACGGGCTCGCGGCCGGCAAGGGCGTCGTCGTGACGGCGGACCTCGCCCAGGCCCGCGAACACGCGCTCGCCTGCGACCGGGTCGTCATCGAGGAGTTCCTGGACGGCCCCGAGGTCTCCCTCTTCGCGATCACCGACGGCGTGACCGTCCTCCCGCTCCAGCCCGCGCAGGACTTCAAGCGCGCGCTGGACGGCGACGAGGGCCCCAACACCGGCGGCATGGGCGCGTACTCACCGCTCCCGTGGGCCGACCCGAAGCTGGTCGACGAGGTGCTGCAGACCGTGCTGCAGCCGACGGTCGACGAGATGCGGCGTCGCGGCACCCCGTTCTCCGGCCTGCTCTACGCGGGCCTGGCGATCACCAGCCGTGGCGTACGGGTGATCGAGTTCAACGCCCGGTTCGGTGACCCGGAGACCCAGGTCGTCCTCGCCCGCCTCAAGACCCCGCTGGCCGGTGTTCTGCTCGCCGCCGCCAACGGCACCCTCGGCGACCTCGAACCGCTTCGCTGGAGCGGCGACGCGGCCGTCACCGTGGTCGTGGCCTCGCACAACTATCCCGGCACGCCGCGTACCGGCGACCCCATCACCGGCCTCGACGAGGTCGACGCCGTTGACGCCCCGCACGCGTACGTCCTGCACGCCGGCACCAAGCGCGCCGGAGACGACGTCGTCAGCGCCGGCGGCCGCGTCCTCTCCGTCACGGCCACCGGCAAGGACCTCGTCCAGGCCCGAGACCGCGCCTACACCGCCGTCGCCCGCATCGGCCTCGACGGCTCCCAGCACCGTTCGGACATCGCGGCGAAGGCGGCAGCCGAGGCGTGACCGACTGACGGTTGCCAACAGGTGGACTCCGGCGGACCCTTCGCCCCAGCCACGTACCCCTGACCTCCCACGCCCCTCCGCGCCCTGCCACACCCTTCCGTGCGCATCCACACGCATCCGTCCCCTTCGCGACATCCGCATGCGAAGCGCATCAACGGGTACGAACCCCAGGCCCCGGAACCCTTCGGAGACCCCCAGGAAGCCCCTGGAAAAGCCGTCGGAATCCGGGGCCCGATCCTTGCCCAGCGTCATTCACCTCTCCCCAAAGCCATTCCATCGAGTGAGCGATGGCCCATCCGGCTGACGGCGGCCGGGGCCCCAACTAGGGTGCGGCGCAAGTGTTCCGGCACTTGGCCCACCGGCATTGCGATGTCAGTGGTGGGTGCCACAGTGGGGGAGTGAGCAACGTCAGGGCATCGGCGGCGACCACTGTGACGAGCAGTCGTCGTGGTGTGCGCCGCACGGGACAACAGGGGGTGACGTCGGGTCGTGACCGGTATGGCAGGTGGTGAGGAGGCGGGCGCGCAGGCCGCGCGCTCCCGGGCCCTCGCCGTGCTGCGTGTCCGCAGCAGGGCGCTGGCCGTGGCAGTGCTGCCCGCGGCCGTCGCCGTCGTCCTGTTGGTCGGCGGGTCGACCGGCCATCTGACCGGCTCGGGCTGGTCCATGACGAGCTGGGTCGTGTCCGGCCTCGCCGTCGTCGTGCTGCTCGCCGCCGCCGGCATCGCGCTCGTCGTCGCCCGCGCCCGGCCCGCCATGAGCCCCACGGTCTCGATCACCGAGCGGGCCGCGCCCGATCTCTACCGTCTGGTCCGGGATCTGGCCGACCGCCTCGACGTCCCGCACCCCTCCGCGATAGCGCTGACGCCGGACTGCGACAGCTGGCTGGAGGACCGCACCCACCCGTCCCACAACACACCCGCCACGCACCGACCCGCCCACTCCTCGACCGATGGGGCCGACGTGGCCGGTGGCCCCGGTGGGGAACGGGCCGACGAGATGGCGGGCGCCCGCGGATCGTCGCCCGGCCTGCAGTCCCGTCTGCAATCCGGTCCGGAGTCCGGACTCTCCTCTCCCCGGCGGCACCGCGCGCCCACCGCCCCCGTGCTCGTCATCGGCTCGCCGTTCCTGTGGTGGATGCGGGTCGGTGAGCTACGAGCGGTGCTGGCACCGGTCGTAGCGGGTACGGGACCGTCGGCGCACCCGGACATAGCCGCGGCCCGCCGTTTCGTACGCGGGCTGGACGCCGCCGTGGCCGTCACCTCGGCGCCGACGCGTGGCCCGCTCGTCCGTGCGGTGCCGGCCGGTGTCGGCTGGGTGACCCGGCTGCTCCTGCGCGCCTGCCGGGGGCACGCGGCCGAGATGGAGCGCGGGGTCGCCGCCGCGGCGGCCGAGCGTGCACAGGCTGTGGACTACGGTCTGCGGATCGTCGCCCAGGAGCAGGTCGGCCTGGCCTACGCGGGCTGGGACCGCCTCCTCACCCGGGTCGCGCTGCCCGCCTGGCGGATGGGCCGCTGGCCGTCCCGCCTGGACGCGGGTGTCGTCGCCGCGCTCACGGAGCTGTCCCGCCGCGACCGCCTTGCCGAGGGCTTCGCCTCCCGGCTCGGCGAACGCCCGGCCTGCGACCTTCTCGAAGAGCCCGGCACGGTCGACGAGGCCGCGTCCCTCCTCGCCGCCCGCCTCTTCCACGGCGGCCCCGCCGAGTCCGGCCCCGACTGGTCCCCGGTCGACTGGCACGAGTATCCGGACGAGGTCGTCGACCGCAAATGGCGCACCGACGCGGCCCGCCTCCACCGCGTCCTCGACGCGCTGGGCGTCCGCCACACGACAAGCGACCCGACCACCGACCCAACCGGCCCGGCCCCCGGCGGCCCCACCCTGTCCCGCGTACTGAACCACCTGACCTCCCCGACCACGGCCCACGCCCCCGGAGCCGCCACCGCGCGCGAGCCGCACTTGAGGACCGCCGAAGGACACGAGCCGGGTGCCGAAGCCCCTCAAGAGCGCGAGCACGAGCACAACCCCGCCCAGGGGCCGGACCGGCACCACATATCCCCTCGCGACGACAGTGCTGACGGTGACGGTGACGAACCCGGTCTCGCCAACGCCCAGTCCGCCGCTCTCGCCGCCGCGTTGACCGCCGAGTTGGCGCGGGAGGAGGCGGCGGCCCCGGCTGCCGTGCACACCGCGGCCGGTGGGGCCGAGGTGCAGGGACCGGACCGGGCGCTGTGGGACGACGGGCTACTGCCGCTGTTCCCGATGCAGCCGCCCCGCACGGGCCGCGAGCTGCTGACGGAGCACGTCGCCGCGATGGTGTGTTGCGCGGCGATGGACACGGCGGGCGCGACCCCGGGCCTGGACTGGCTGGACGGCCCCTCCCTCCTCGTCGACGGCGTACGGGCGGCCGACCTCGCCCCCCGGGTCCTGACCCTCGTGGAGGACGGTGACCCCGCCCCCCTCCGCGACTGGCTCCGCCACCTCGGCGTCCGCCCTGAGAAACCGGTCCGCCTGGTCTGAACGCCACCGCCCCCGGCCATGACCTGCCGCGGCCCACCGCGCCCACTCGCCTCGCCCAGCCGGGGCACCGCGCCCACCACCAGCCCCGACCCGCCGGAGGCAACCGCGCCCACCTGCCGCCCACCCGCCCCGACCAGCCACAACAACCGACGACCACCGCCGACCACCTACGACCGGCCCCCCGGCTCACCCCGCTCTCCCAACTTCCCATCCGGAGCTAGCCGTTCCACTATCGCCAATTCGCAACGAACGGTGACGGAGCGCGTGCGTAATGTGATGTGCTGGGACCGATCGCGTACGTAGCAAGGGCTTGCGACAGCTCACGGGGGACGAGGGAGGGAGTACTCATGGGCTCGGAGCACCACCACATCCGCCGTTGGGAATCGGGCGCCCTCGCCCACGCCGTGACAGATCCCTTCGGCCAGGGCCCCGTCCCCTGGCTGCGGGGGGCTGTGACGTACTTCGACGACACCGGCCAGGTGGTCCCCTGGTACGTGGAGCTGGGCCCGCCCGAGTCCGAGGCGCCAACCAAAGGCGCTCGCGCCCGCGTCCCCGCCCCCCGCACCCCACCGGGCCCCCGCTCCGCCGACGACGTGCACCGGCAGATCAAGGGCTTCACGGCGACCGGCGCCGCCGCCCCCGGCGAGTCCATCGACTTCCACATCACCGTGGACCCGCCCCAGGAATTCGGCGTCGACATCTACCGCATCGGCCACTACAGCGGCGATGGCGCGGCGAAGATCACCACAAGCCCCCGCCTCTCCGGCATCGTCCAGCCTCCGCCCCTCACCGCCGACCGCACGGTCTCCTGCCACCACTGGTGGCTCTCCTGGCGGCTGCAGATCCCGAGCTACTGGAACGTCGGCGCGTACGTGGCGGTCCTGACCACCGCCGACGGCTACCGCTCCCACGTGCCGTTCACCATCCGCGACGACCGCCAGGCCGACCTGCTGCTCCTGCTCCCGGACATCACCTGGCAGGCGTACAACCTGTATCCGGAGGACGGCCGCACGGGCGCCAGCCTCTACCACGCCTGGGACGAGGACGGCCGGCTGCTCGGCGAGTCCGACGCGGCGACGACGGTCTCCTTCGACCGCCCGTACGCCGGCGCCGGCCTCCCCCTCCACGTCGGTCACGCCTACGACTTCATCCGCTGGGCCGAGCGCTACGGCTACGACCTCGCCTACGCCGATGCCCGCGACCTACACTCCGGCCGCGTCGACCCCAGCCGCTACCGGGGACTGGTCTTCCCGGGCCACGACGAGTACTGGTCGCCGCGGATGCGCCGCACCACCGAACTCGCCCGCGACAGCGGCACCTCGCTGGTCTTCCTCTCCTCCAACACCATGTACTGGCAGGTGGAGCTGAGCCCGTCCCCGTCCGGTGTCCCCGACCGCCTCCTCACCTGCCGAAAACGCCAGGGCCCCGGCAAACCCGCACTGTGGCGCGAAATCGACCGCCCCGAGCAGCAGCTGATGGGCATCCAGTACGAGGGCCGGGTCCCCGGCACCCACCCCTTGGTCGTGCGCAACGCCGATCACTGGCTCTGGGACGCGACCGGCGCCCATGAGAACGACGAGCTGGAAGGCATGGTTGCCGGCGAGGCCGACCGTTACTTCCCGCGCACCCCACTCCCCGAGCATCAGGGCCGCATACTCCTCGCCCACTCCCCGTACCGGGACAGCGACGACACCGTCCGCCATCAGGAGACCTCCCTCTACCGAGCCCCCTCCGGCGCCTGGGTCTTCGCATCCGGAACGTTCGCCTGGTCTCCGGCCCTGGACCGTCCGGGACACGTCGACACCCGTGTCCAGCGAGCCACCGCAAACCTCCTGGACCGCATCTGCAAACGCGACTGAGTCCCGTCAGCACAACCCCTGGCCAAGATCGGTTGCCCGCATACGGGAGAATCGAGCCACTTGGACATCACCACGGGGAGGAACCGTGTCCGGATTCGTAGAAAAGCCCGAGCCGATCCAGGTTCCGGGCCTGGTGCATCTGCACACCGGCAAGGTGCGCGATCTGTACCAGAACGAGGCGGGCGACCTCGTGATGGTCGCCAGCGACCGAACGTCCGCGTTCGACTGGGTGCTGCCGACGGAGATCCCCGACAAGGGGCGCGTCCTCACGCAGCTGTCCCTCTGGTGGTTCGACCAGCTCGCCGACCTGGTCCCGAACCACGTCCTGAGCACCGAACTTCCGCCGGGTGCCCCCGCAGACTGGGCGGGCCGCACCCTCGTCTGCAAGTCCCTGCGGATGGTCCCGGTGGAGGCGGTCGCCCGCGGCTATCTCACCGGTTCGGGCCTGCTGGAATACAACGACTCCCGTACGGTCTGCGGCCTCGCCCTCCCCGAGGGCCTGGTCGACGGCTCGGAGCTGCCGGCGCCGATCTTCACCCCGGCCACCAAGGCCGCCGTCGGCGAACACGACGAGAACGTGTCGTACGAGGAGGTGGCCCGCCAGGTCGGTGCGGAGACCGCCGCCCAGCTGCGCCAGACCACCCTCGCCGTGTACGGCCGCGCCCGGGACATCGCCCGTGACCGGGGCATCATCCTGGCCGACACCAAGTTCGAGTTCGGCTACGAGGACGACACCCTCGTCCTCGCCGACGAGGTCCTCACCCCGGACTCGTCCCGCTTCTGGCCGGCCGACCTGTGGGAGCCGGGCCGCGCCCAGCAGTCCTTCGACAAGCAGTTCGTCCGCGACTGGCTGACCTCGGGGGCCTCCGGCTGGGACCGCGCGAGCGAGCAGCCCCCGCCGCCGCTGCCCGAGGAGATCGTCGCCGCGACCCGGGCCAAGTACGTGGAGGCGTACGAGCGCCTGACGGGCACGCGCTGGAGCTAGGCGCACGAAGAAGGCCCCGGTCCAGTGGACCGGGGCCTTCTTTCGATCGATCTCAAGAGCGGACGACCAGGTTCGAACTGGCGACCTCAACCTTGGCAAGGTTGCGCTCTACC
>NZ_JBHVDX010000332.1:0-7743 GCF_042802555.1 Streptomyces sp. NPDC057474
CGTCCCAGGAGTACCCCCCGTACCTCCCGGAGTGTCGGGTCCGGCCGCCGAAGAGGATCGCGGCCTCGCGGCCCTACGCGTACCGCAGCTCCGCGGGCCGGACCGTGCGGCGCAGCAGCGGCAGGGACGTGGCCGCCGCGAGGAGGCAGGCGCCGTAGACCGCGAGCGGGACCAGGAACGCGCCGTAGGGGATGACCAGGGTGCCGCCCACGGCCGTGGCGTACCCGACGCCGATCGCCGTACCGCCGAGGCCGGCGACCAGCACCGACGGAGCCAGGGGCAGGGCGGTCTCCAGCAGCAGCGCTCGGCGCAGCACCTCGTACGGCACCCCGGCGGCGACCTGCGCGGCCAGGCCCCGGCGGCGGGTGGCGAGCGACTCGGCGGTGCCTACGGCCAGCCCGAACAGGGTGACGGCGAAGCCGACCAGGATGGCGGCGGCGGTGAAGTTCAGGCCGGTCGTGTAGAACTCCTTCCTCTCGGCCAGGTCGTACTTGGCGATGTGCGCGAGCATCCCCTGCCGTATCCCGAGGAACCCGCTGCCGACCACTGCCCCCATGACGACGGCCGCGTGGGTGCGGGCCGAGGCCCACGGGTCGTCGCGCAGCCGTTCGGCGGCGATCAGCACCGCCGGGTTCCCGGTGCGCGCGGCGAGCAGCCGGCCGGTGAGCTTCGAGACCGCGCCGGACAGCAGCACCGCGACCGCACCCACCGCGAGCAGCGCGCCGCAGAAGGTCAGCGGAGCCTGGCCGGCCGAGTAGTCGGGCATGTCCCTGTTGGTGTTGGCGACGGCGACGAGTGCCGCGAGCACCAGCAGTGCCACCGCTCCCAGGAACACCCACACCGGCCCCCGGCCCGTGCCCGGCCGCACCCGGCGCACCCAGCCCAGCGGCGAGGCCACCACCTGGCGCAGCGCCAGCACACTCGCGACCGCGCCCAGCACCGGCACGCCCAGCGCCACCAGCGCGATCACGAGCCAGGCCACGACGCCGGGGCTCCGCCCCTCGCCCAGCAGGAACACCATGAAGGCCACCGTGGAGACCAGCGAGCCCGCCAGACAGGCCACCCCCGTCTCCAGCGCCGCGATCCGGCGCACCTGGTTCGCCGACGCGCCGGCCAGCCGCAGTCCGGCCAGCCGCCGGTCCCGGTGCACGGCGCCCACGCGGGTGCACTGGCCGAGGAACCCGAGCACGGGTATCAGCAGGAACAGCAGGGTGACGATCACCCCGGAGCGTTCACCGGGGTTGTCCAGCAGTCCGGCGGCCATGTCCACCGAGTGGTGGCCCTCCAACGAGGCCAGCACGCCCGCCGCCAGGCCGAAGGCCGTCGCCAGCGCCGCCCCCAGCCCCGTCAGCGCCACCCGCCACCACTCGCGCCGGTCGGAGCCCCGGGTCAGCAGCAGGGCGAGGCGGAGATCGTTCGTCAGCGCGTTCACCGGGACACCTCCAGCGACGCGTCGGCCTCGGAGACCACGACGCCGTCCTTCAGCGTGACCTCACGGTCCGCGTACGCCGCGGTCTGCGCGTCGTGCGTGATCAGCAGCACCGCCGTGCCGGACTCCCGGGCCGCGTGCGTCAGCACCGCCATCACCTGCTCGCTCGCCAGCGAGTCCAGCGCCCCGGTCGGCTCGTCCGCGAACACCACCTTCGGCCCCGTCACCAGCGCCCGCGCCAGCGACACCCGCTGCGCCTGGCCGCCGCTCATCTCACCGGGCCGCTGCTCCTCCTGTCCGCGTACGCCGAACCGCTCCAGCCACTCACCGGCCCGTGCCCGCGCCTCCTGCCGGGAGGTCCCCGCCAGCAGCAGCGGCAGCGCGACATTGTCGACGGCCGTCAGCTCGGGTATCAGCTGCCCGAACTGGAAGACGACCCCGAAGTCCGTCCGCCGCAGCTCGCTCAGCTCCTTCTCGGGAAGCCGGTCGAGCCGCTTCTCGGCGTACGCCACCGAGCCCTCGTCCGGCCGGACGATGCCCGCGAGACAGTGCAGCAGCGTGGACTTCCCGCTGCCGCTGGCCCCGGTGACGGCGAGGATCTCGCCCTCGCGCAGCTCCACCGAGGCGCCGCGCAGCGCCCGCGTCCTGCCGTGCTCCTTGACGAGACCGCGGGCCGCGAGCAGCGGCACGGGGCTGGTGTTCTTCTCGTTCATGCTGCGTCGACCTCCGCGGTCAGGGTGGTCAGCCGGGCCGTGGTGGTGTTCATCCAGCGGAGATCGGCGTCGAGATGGTTGAGGGCGTAGTCCGCCGCGAGCACGGTCGCGAGATCGGCTCCCGGCGCGGTCTTCACGGCGGTCAGCTCCCGCATCCGGTTCATGTGCGCGGTGCGCTGCGCCCGTAGGTAGGCGGCCGGGTCGCCGTCGGCGAGGATCGAGACGACGAGTTTGGCGAAGATCTCGTTCGTCACGAACGGCGCGGGCGCGGTGATCTCCCCGGCCCACCTGGCCAGTTCGCGTGCCCCCTCGTCCGTGGAGCGGTACATCGTCCGCTCCGGACCGCTGTCCGCCTCGGTGCCGTCGATCTCGGCGAGCCCGTCGCGGACCAGTCGCTGCAGGGTCGTGTAGACCTGCCCATAGGCCAGCGGGCGGGCCTGCGGAAAGCGTTCGTCGTGCCGTCGCTTGAGGTCGTAGCCATGGCTCGGCCCACCGGCGAGCAGCCCCAACAGGATGTGACGGGTGCTCATGGGAATCAGTATGCACTGAGTATATGTACTGAGTGAATAGTGATCGGGGGAACGCGGTCCCGCCGATGGCCGAACGGCCCGTCGACGGCCGATGCCGGAGGAGCCGGGACCCCGGCGCACAAGTGACCAAAACCACGATGTCCGCCCACCCACGTCTGCGGCGGCGCCCGCTGGGTAGGGCTGGAGTACCCCGGACCCGCACCCCATTGCCGTACGACGACAAGGAGGCCCCCGTGGCCGCACCGGCTCACCTTCCGACCCCGGCCCGCTCCAAACGCACGGCGGAGCCCTACGAGCTCCACGAGCCCCATGTCTGCGTCTTCAGCGCCGAGGGACCCTGCGCCGACGTCCCCCTCACCAGCGAGCCCCCGCTCCCCGACGCCGAACCCCTCACCAGCGAGCCGCCCCTCACCGACGCGGCCCCTCTCACCAGCGAACCCACGTCCAACGGCGCTGCATCGGGGGTCTAGATGCAAGAAGATCCAGGGGGTTCGAGCCCGATGCCCGAGACGCCGCTGGCCCGGCTTGCCGCGCTGCACGGCGTCGCCGCCTCCTACAGTCCCTCCCCGGACCGTACGGTCGCGGCCTCGCACGGCGCCGTCGTGGCCGCCCTCGCCGCGCTGGACGTCGACGCGAGCACCCCCGAGGCCGTGAGCGCCGCCCTCGCGGCACGCGAACGGCAGCTGGGTGAACGGCTGTTGCCGCCGACCGTGGTCTGCTGGACCGACGGCGCGCCTCCCGCCGCGCTGGCCGCCCTGCCGGACGGCACCCGGCTGCGCGTCGAGACCGAGCAGGGCGAACTCCGCTCCGGCGTCGAGAAGCTCCCCCCGGGCGTGCACGCGCTGCGCGCCACCACCCCCGACGGCCGCACCGCCGAGGCCCACCTCGTCGTGGCCCCGGCCCGGCTGCCCGCCCCGCCCGGCCGCACGTACGGTCTGCTCGTCCAGCTCTACTCCCTCCTCTCGCAGCGCAGCTGGGGCATGGGCGACCTCGGCGACCTCGCCGAACTCACCGCCTGGGCCGGCCGCGCCCTCGGCGCCGGATTCGTGCAGGTCAACCCACTGCACGCGGCCGTCCCCGGCGCCCCCACCGACCCCTCCCCGTACCGCCCCTCCTCCCGCCGCTACCCCGACCCGGTCCACCTGCGCGTGGAGGACGTACCGGAGTACCCGTACGCCCTCTCCGCCGCCTCCGCCGCTGCCTCCTCGTCCCCCGACGAGCGCGACCGCGTCGGCGCGCTGCTGGAACGGGCCGTGCTCCTGCGGCAATCCGTCCTGGCCAAGGGCGAGCTGATCGACCGGGACGCGGTGTGGGAGCTCAAGCGCGAGGCGCTGGAGCTGGTGCGTGCCGTGCCGCTCGGCCCCGGGCGGCGAGCCGCGTACTGGGACTTCCTCGCCGAGGAGGGCGAGGCGCTGGAGGACCACGCCACCTGGTGCGCGCTCGCCGAGGTCTACGGCTCCGACTGGCAGCGCTGGCCGACGGGCCTGCGCGACCCGCGCTCCGCCGAAACCGCCCGCGCCCGGGGGGAGCTGATGGACCGCGTCGACTTCCACACCCGCCTGGCCTGGCTGACCGACGCCCAGCTCGGCACCGCACAGCGCTCCGCCCGCGACGCGGGCATGCCCGTCGGCCTCGTCCACGACCTGGCGGTGGGCGTCCACCCGGGCGGCGCCGACGCCTGGGCCCAGCAGGAGTACTTCGCGGCCGGCATGTCCGTCGGCGCGCCCCCCGACGCCTTCAACTCCCGAGGCCAGGACTGGGGCCTGCCCCCCTGGCGCCCCGACCGACTCGCCGAGTCCGGCTACGCCCCCTACCGCCTCCTCCTCCGCGCCCTCCTCCGCCACGCGGGCGCCCTGCGCATCGACCACGTCATGGGCCTGTTCCGCCTCTGGTGGGTCCCGCAGGGCCAGGCCCCGACCGAGGGCACGTACGTCCGCTACGACGGAGACGCCATGCTCGCGATCCTGGTCCTGGAGGCCTCACGGGCCGGTGCCCTGGTGATCGGCGAGGACCTCGGTACGGTCGAGCCGGGCGTCCGCGAGGCCCTCGACGACCGTGGTGTCCTCGGCACGTCCGTCCTCTGGTTCGAACGTGACTGGGAGGGCACGGGCCGCCCCCTCCCGCCCGAACGCTGGCGCGCGAACTGCCTCGCGACGGCCACCACCCACGACCTCCCGCCCACCGCCTCCCGGCTGACCTGCGACCACGTCGACCTCCGCCATGGCCTGGGCCTGCTCACCCGCTCCCTGGACGAGGAACGTGCCGAGGCCGCCGCCGACGCGGGCGAATGGCTGGCCCTCCTTGCCCGGCTGGGTCTGCTGAACGGCGCCGGCGGAGGCATCTCCACCACCTCCGAGGAGGACCGGATCCAGGCCCTCCACCGTTTCCTGCTCCGCACCCCCGCCCGCATGATCGGCCTCTGGCTCCCCGACACCCTCGGTGACCGCCGCCCCCAGAACCTCCCCGGCACGTGGGACCAGTACCCGAACTGGCGCCTGCCGATCGCCGACGCGTCCGGCCGCCCGGTGACGCTGGAGGACCTGGCGGCCTCCCCTCGGCTGTATGCCCTGGTGGATGTGCTGAGGGGCGCGGGTGCCTAATGGCTCGGGGGGCGAGGTGTGTTGGCGGCTGCGGGTGGGTGGGGCATCTCGCGCAGTTCCCCGCGCCCCTGAAGGACCAGGCCCGGCGGGCCTGAAAAGCACGGGGCGCAGCCCCTGCTTTTCAGGGGCGCGGGGAACTGCGCGAGCAACCACACCCGACCCGGACCCGCCGGACCGCACGCACCCCGAGCTGCTAGGCCCCCCCGGCCGAGCGAAGCTCACCCACGTTCGTTACCTTTAGCGCGTGGACAAGAACAACGCCCTGCGCGCCGGCGCCCTGGCTGCCGGTACGACGCTGATGATGCTGCTCATGTCGTCCCCCGCGCTCGCGCTGACGCCCGACGACGGCGACGACCCGGGCCCGGGCCTCAGCGTGATCGAGACGCTGGGCCTCTACGTCGTCGCGCCGCTCGCGCTGTTCGCGGTGATCGCCGGCCTGGTCTGGGTCCTGGACGGGTCGACGGACCGTCAGCCGAAGGCCAAGGCCAAGGCCTGACAGCCTCCGCTCCGCCTTCTCAACACGTTCCATCGAGGGCACCCCCCCCGCACACCTGTGCGCCGGGGGTGCCCTCGACGTGTTCCGGGCGACGACTGGGGGTGATGGCTGGGGGTGACGGTCGGGGCGACGATCGCGGTGGCGGGCAGGGCATGAACACCGGCCTCCCGACACCTACGAGGCCGAAGGCCACCCAGCACTGACAGCGTGGCGGGGTGCCGGTGTCACGTCCCGGCCGACTCCTTGAGCCTCGGTCACGCCCGGGTTCCCACCACCAGCATCCTCAGCAGGTCGGCCAGTTGGCCGGCCTGTTCGTCGTTCAGGTGGGACAGCGCCTCGGTCTGCACGGCCAGGCCCGCGCCGACGGCCTCGTCGATCAGCCGCAGGCCCTCGTCGGTGAGGGTGACCTGGAGGGCGCGGCGGTCGTGCGGGTCGGGGGAGCGGCGGAGGAGGTCCGCGCGTTCGAGTTTGTCGAGGCGGCCGGTCATACCGCCGGTGGTGAGCATGAGGGTCGCGGAGAGCTGGCGGGGCGAGAGCGCATACGGCTCGCCGGACCGCCGCAGGGTCGCGAGCACGTCGAACTCGCCGCGCGAGATCCCGAACCGCGCGTACGCCTTCTCCATCCGGTCGCCGAGCGCCCGCGAGAGCCGGTAGACGCGCCCGAACACCTCCATCGCGGTGGTGTCGAGATCGGGCCGCGCGACCGCCCACTGCTCGATGATCGCGTCGACGGGGTCGCGGAGGGCCTGAGCCTTCCCGGACCGCTCGGACCGCTGGGGGTGGGGGCTCGCGTTCATGGGGTGAGTATCCGGCGCGGGTCGGTCGGCCGCAAGAAAGTAGCTTGACGGAAAGTTGCTTAGCGCTAAGCTAATCGAAAGCAAGTTAATTCAGTGGTCTCTCACGCCGGGAAGGGCGCGCCCCATGACCGCGAACGCCGCGCACACCGCGAATCGTCTCCCCCTCATAGCCCTGACCGCACTCGCCCCCATCTCCTGGGGCACCACCTACGCCGTCACCACGGAGTTCCTGCCGGCCGACCGCCCCCTGTTCACGGGCCTGGTGCGGGCGCTTCCGGCGGGGCTGCTGCTGCTGGCGATCTCGCGCAAGCTGCCGCGCGGGGTCTGGTGGTGGAAGGCCGCGGTGCTGGGCGCGCTGAACATCGGCGCCTTCTTCCCGCTCCTCTTCCTCTCCGCGTACCGGCTGCCGGGCGGCATGGCGGCGGTCGTCGGCTCGATCGGCCCGCTGTTCGTCGTGGGCCTGGCGACCGTGCTGCTGGGGGAGCGGCCGACCGTACGAACACTGCTCACCGGAATCGCCGCGGCCCTCGGCGTCAGCCTGGTCGTACTGAAGGCGGCGGGCGCGCTGGACCCGGTCGGCCTGCTCGCGGCGCTCGCCTCCACCGCCTCCATGTCCACCGGCACGGTCCTCACCAAGCGGTGGGGCCGCCCGGCCGGTGTCGGCCCCCTCGCCCTCGCCGGATGGCAACTGACCGCAGGCGGCCTCCTGATCGCCCCGCTCGCCCTCCTCGTCGAGGGCGCGCCCCCGGCCCTGGACGGCCGGGCGATCGGCGGCTACCTCTACCTGGCCCTCGCCAACACCGCCATCTCCTACTGCCTCTGGTTCCGAGGCATCGGCCGCCTCTCCGCCACCCAGGTCACCTTTCTCGGCCCCCTCTCCCCCCTGACCGCGGCCGTGGTCGGCTGGGCGGCCCTCGACCAGGCACTCACCCCCCTCCAACTCCTCGGCATGCCCATCGCCTTCGGCGCGACGATCCTGGGCCAGCTCCAGCCGCGGCCGGCACCGTCCGGCGAGCCGGGCCTCGCCGAAGTGGTGGGGGGTGAGGTCTTCGCGCCCGAAGAGCCGGCACAGCGTGCCCGAGTCGCCCCAGGGGCGGCCGTCGCCGAGTTCGGCGCTCGCGCTCGCGATCGCGTACGCCACCGGTCCCTGGACGGGTAGGGCGTGGCCGCACATATGG
>NZ_JBHVDX010000333.1:0-7661 GCF_042802555.1 Streptomyces sp. NPDC057474
CATGTCAGCCTACGGCCGAGAGGCAGGTCGTCGGGGTGGCGTGGGCCGGGTCCAGGGCGCCTGCGACCTCGTGGAACGCGATGCGGTCGAGGAGTCCGATCGCCGCGTGTTCGGAGAGATCGAGCGCGCAGAGGTCCTGGATGACGATGTTGCGCACGTTCGGCCCGTCGAGGAACTGGGACCGGTACGGCGTGACCACCTCGTCGTACTTGGTGGCGAGGACCGTGTACGTGACGCCGGGGACGGTGTCGCCGCCCGCGTTGAGCTTGGTCATGAAGGCGGATCCGGCCACCTGGTCGGCGAGGGCGGGGGTCGCGCTCGACAGCAGGTCGCCGGCGCCGGGGAAGTACTTGAGGAGTTCGGTGAGGCCGTTCAGGGTGGTGCCGTGATTGGAGGGGGCGATGCCGATGAGGGCGTTCACCTCCGCGGCTCCGCCGAGGAACTTGAGGTAGTAGCGGGGCATCATGCCGCCCTGCGAGTGACCGACGAGGTCGGTCTCGGCGGCGCCGGTCGCGGCGAGCACCCGGTCGACGAAGACGTCGAGCTGCTCGGCCGACTTGTCGATGGGGCCGAGCCCGTTGAAAAAGGCGACGCCGGGGAGTTGGCCGTAGTCGAGGGAGTAGACGCAGTAGCCCCGGTTCACGAGGTACGGCGCGAGGCCCAGCCAGTTGTCGACGGAATTCGCGAGCGTTCCGTGGACGAGGACGACGGGGCGGGGGTGGGCGCTGGAGGGTTTGCAGGAGTAGTCGTTCCAGCCACGGCTGGGCGCGGCGGCCGTGTCCGCGGCCTCGGCGGCGGTGGCGGGGACGACGGTCGCCGCGGCGGCCAGGCACAGGGCGGCCAACGGTCTGATCAGGCGCTTCCAGGGCAGCATCGGGTGATCTCCTTGCGGCTCAAGGGACGTGCGACGACGTTCGCCCTGTGATCCGGATCACGAGGATGCTGTTCTAATTCGCCAAGTTACGGGCGAGTAGAAAAAGTGGGAAGTTACGCGTCAGTAAAATCTTCAAGTGATGGCCGGGGACACTGACACGTGACGTCGAACCGTCACCAGGCGGGCCTGATGGGACCGCGGGGCGCGATGCGCAGCAATTGGTCACGCAACGCCCGCATCTCCCCCTCCCCGCCGAGCAACTCGGCCCACCCCGCGAGGACCTCGACCGCCGCCTCCTCCGCCGCCCGGGTGCAGGCCCACCCGCGCTCGGTCAGCACGACCAGCCGGGCACGGGCATCGCCGGGATGCGGTCGCCGCTCCACGTACCCCTTGCGCACAAGCTCGTCGACGAGCTGACTGGCCGCCTGCTTGGTCACCCCGAGATGGCCGGCGAGGTCGGTGACCGTCGCGCCGTCCGGGGCGAGCCTGGTGAAGGCGAAGCCGTACGAGGGCCGCCCCTCGAAGCCGCGGGCCACGACACCCTCGTCGATACGGCGCGTCAGGTCACCGGCGGCGGCGAGCAGGGCGGCGGTCAGGGCCAGGGCTTCGGAGTTCTGCACGCCTGCATTGAAACACCCTTGACGAACTGGTCAAGCAGCTTGACCATATAGCCATATAGTCAAGCTGCTTGACCATCTGCTCGGAAGACTTCAGAAGGCTCCAGGAGGCCCGCATGCCTGTCGTCCGCCCGTCCGAAGCCGTCGTCCACGAGATCCACGGCGCCCGCTTCGTCTCGTACGCCACTCCCCGCACCGGCAGCAGGGAACTGGCCGCTTGGCGGGGCGAGATCCCGCCGGGGACCAAGGCGCCCGCGCACACCGTCAGCAAGGAGGAGATCCTTCATCTGCTCAGCGGCGAGCTGCTGGTCACACTCGACGGCCGCACCGACCGCGTCGCCGCGGGCGACACCCTGATCATCAACTCGGGCGCGACCCTCGCCGTCGAGAACCCGACGGCGGAGACGGCCGTCACTTGGGTCACCACCTCCCTCGGCCTGGAGGCGGAGCTGGCCGACGGCACACGGATCGTGCCCCCGTGGGCCAACTGACCCTCAAGCGCGGGGTGTTACGCGGCCAGCGTCCCCGGTAGCACCGCGTGGGGGCCGAACTTCGCTCGGGCGCGGTCCGCGACCTCCTCGATACGGCGGAGCTTCTCGTCGACCGGGTCGAAGGCGAGCTGGTGGGAGGCCTGGTCGGCGGGGGTCAGCCCCTCGGCGCGCAGGGCGATCGCGCGGACGCGGGCCCGCTGGAGGCCGAGAGCGTCGTACAGGGCGTAGGCCGTCGCGGTCAGCGCCGGGGAGTGCGCGGTCGGCTCCTTGAGCGTGCGGGTGCGGGTCGTCGAGGACCGGTCGGCGTAGCGGACGGTGAGGGTCAGGGTGCGGCAGACCTGGTCCAGGGCGCGCAGCCGGGATCCCAGTTCCCCGGTGCCGGCGAGCAGGGCGCGGCGGTGCCGGTCGGGGTTCAACTCGTCGTGGGAGAAGGGGCGTTCGGTGGCGAGCGAGCGCGCGACGGCGTTCGGTACGACCCGGCCCCGGTCGACGCCGTTCGCCTTCTCGTGCAGTTCACGGCCGGTCCTCGCGCCGACCAGGCGCTGGAGCGTGGACAGCGGCGCACAGGCGACCCCGCCGAGGGTGTCCAGGCCGTACTCGCACAGGGTGCGGGCGGTCGCGGTGCCGACGCCGGGCAGCGCGCCGACGGGCAGTTCGGCGAGGAAGTCCACGACGAGGTCCTCGGGGACCGCGCACGGCGACCCGGGCGCGGCCGCCCCCAGCGCCAGCCGCGCCGTCAGCGGTCCGGGCCCGGCGCCGATCAGACAGTCGACGCCGTACAGCGCGAGGGCACGGACCCGGATCAGCTGTGCCAGTTCCTCGGCGTCCCGGCCGAAGTACCGTTCGGCGCCCCGCAGATCGGCCAGCGCCCCGTCGGGCGGCAGCGCCTCCACGACCGGGGTGAAGTCCTCGACCAGGCCAAGGAGACCGGGCAGTGCGGCCTCGTACTTCGGCGGCAGCTGGAAACGTACGCAGAGGATGGTCATCCCGCACTCCCTGGACTCTGGTGCCACAACTTCCGTATCTGAGAAGGACCTTGTGAGGGCTCTTCGCCCGCGGGCCGCAGATCGGCCCATGGATGCATCTCGTAGCCGGTGGACATGCGAATCCGACGGCCGGTGTCACCGCGTCGCCCGCCCCCGTTGTCGGGTGCGCCGCCGTTGTCGGGTGCGCCGCCGTTGTCGGGTGCGCCGCCGCTGTCGGGTGCGCCGCCGCTGCCGCCGTGCCCGCCATTTGGGCCGCCCCCGGTGTCCACGGGCTCCGCCAGCCGGGGCGCCACCGCGTCGAGGCCGCCCTCGCGCCGCAGCTCCACCAGCTCGGCGAGGTTCCAGGCGGCCGCGCCCACCACGCTGAGGCTGCGCGGGCCGCGCCGCTGCACCACCCCGCGCACCAGCAGCAGCCAGGAGTGGAAGACGGTGTGGGCGCAGGCGTCGTGGGAGTCGTCGAAGAAGGCGAGGTCGACCAGGCCGGTGCCGTCGTCGAGGGTGGTGAAGACGACCCGTTTGCCGGAGCGGATGGGCGGGGTCTGGGTCGCCGCCTTGGCGCCCGCGACCAGCACCGTCTCCCCGTGCCGCGCCTCGCGCAGCCGCCGTGCCGACACCACGCCCAGTTCGTCGAGGAACTCCCGGTGGTCGTCCATCAGATTGCGCGAGACGTCCATCGACAGCACTCCCAGCTCGGCACTGAGCCGCTCGGCGGAGGACAGGTCCGGCAGACCGGCCGGCGCGGTCCTGCGCCCACCCGCCAGCGGCAGCTGGCCCCCGCCCGCGCCCCGGCTGCCACGGTGCAGCTCGGTCAAGTGCAGTTGCAGATCACGCCGGTTGGCACCGAACGCGTCCAACGCCCCCACCTGGGCCAGCCGCCCGGCCAGCGGCCGGCTCGGCCGCGCCCGCTCCCAGAAGTCCAGCAGCGAGGCGTACGGCTGCCCGTCCGCGATCCGCGCCGCCTCGGCCTCGCTGATGCCGTGCACATCGGAGAGGGCGAGCCGGATCCCCCACACCTTCTCCTCCCCCGACCCCCTTGATTCAGACACCAGTTCGATACAGTGGGCGACCGCCGACCGGTTCACCTCCAACGGCAGGATCGGCACCCCCCGCCGCCGCGCGTCCGCCAGCAGCAGCCGCTTCGGGTACATCCCGGGGTCGTGCGTGAGCAGCCCCGCGTAGAACGCCGCCGGATGGTGCGCCTTGAGCCACGCCGACTGGTACGTCGGCACCGCGAACGCCACCGCGTGCGCCTTGCAGAAGCCGTACGACCCGAAGGCCTCGACGATCTCCCAGGTCCGCCCGATCGTCTCGGCGTCGTACCCCTTCGCGGCCGCGTGCTGCGCGAACCAGACCCGGATCCGCCCCTGCGACTCGGGGTCGGACAGCCCGCGCCGCACCCGGTCCGCCTCGTCCCGGCCGCAGCCGGTCATGAGGTGCACGATGTCGATGATCTGCTCGTGGAAGACGACCACGCCGTACGTCTCCCGCAGCGGCTCCGCCAGATCGTCGTGCGGGTAGCGGACCGGCGCCCGCCCGTGCCGGGCCGCGATGAACGGCCGCACCATGTCGGCGGCCACCGGACCGGGCCGGAACAGCGAGATGTCCACCACCAGGTCGTGGAAGGTGGCCGGCTGGAGCCGCCCCACCAGGTCCCGCTGCCCCGGCGACTCGATCTGGAAGCAGCCCAACGTCTCGGTGGAACGGATGAGTTGGTACGTCGCCGGGTCGCCGGCGCCGCGCTCGAAGTCGAGCGCGTCCAGGTCGACCCGCTCCCCCGTCGCCCGCGCCACCTCCGCCACCGCGTGCGCCATCGCCGACTGCATCCGCACGCCCAGCACATCGAGCTTGAGCAGCCCGAGGTCCTCGACGTCGTCCTTGTCGAACTGGGACATGGGGAACCCCTCGCCGCTGGTCGGCATCACCGGCGTACGACTCAACAGGGACGCGTCGGAGAGGAGCACCCCGCACGGATGCATGGCGACTCCGCGCGGGAGGGCGTCCAGCGCCTCGACCAGCTCCCACAGCCGGCCGTACTTCTCCTTCTCCCCCGCCAACCGCCTGAGCTCGGGCAGCTCTTCGAGCGCCGCCCGCGCGTCGCGGGCCCGGATGTGCGGGAAGGACTTGGCGATCCGGTCGATGTCGGCGGGGTCCAGGGAGAGGGCCGCGCCCACGTCGCGGACGGCGTGGCGGACGCGGTACGTCTCCGGCATCGCGACGGTCGCGACCCGCTCGGTGCCGAAGCGGTCGATGATCGCGCGGTAGACCTCCAGGCGACGCGCGGACTCCACGTCGATGTCGATGTCGGGCAGCGCGACCCGCCGTTTGGACAGGAACCGCTCCATCAGCAGGCCGTGTTCGACGGGGTCGGCGTGCGCGATGTCCAGGAGGTGGTTCACCAGGGAGCCCGCGCCGGAGCCGCGGGCGGCGACCCGGATGCCCATCTTCCGTACGTCGTCGACGACTTGAGCGACCGTCAGGAAGTAGGAGGCGAAGCCGTGGTGGGCGATCACGTCCAGCTCCTGGTGCATCCGCTCCCAGTACTCCCGCCGGGTGCCGTAGCCGTGCCGCACCATCCCGGCCGCCGCCCGTGAGGCCAGCGCCCGCTGGGCGGTGCGGCGGCCCGCGCCGACGAGGTGCGACTCGGGGAAGTGGACGGTGCCGAGGCCGAGGTCGTCCTCCGGGTCGACCAGACACTCGGCGGCCGTGGCCCGGGTCTGCTCCAGCAGGCGGTACGCGGTGCCGCGACGGTACCCGGCGGCCTCGACCACCCGCTCGGCGACGGCCAGCATGGCGTCCGCGCCCTTGAGCCAGGCCTCCCCCGAGTCCAGCTCGCCCCGGGGGTCGACGGGGACGAGCCGCCGGGCCGCGTCCAGGACGTCGGCGACCGGGCCCATGCCGGGGTCGGCGTACCGGACGACGTTGCTGAGCACAGGCCGTACGCGCTGCTCGGCGGCGAAGCCGACAATGCGGGCGGCCAGCCGCAGCGAACCGGGGCCGGTGCCCTCACGGCCGTGCCACACCGCCTCCAGCCGCAGAGCGTCGCCGTACCTCTCCCGCCAGGGCGCGAGGAGCTTCGTGGCGCGGTCGTGGCGCCCGGCGGCCAGCGCGCGCCCCACGTCGGAGGCGGGGCCGAGGAGCACGGTCAGCCCCTCGGCGGCACACTCCGCCCAGGGCAGCAGCGGCGGAATCTCACTCCTGCCCCCACCCGGGCCACTGCCCGCATGCGCTGCCGAAACGATTCTGCACAGCTCGGCCCAGCCGGTCGCACCCTCGCGCGCGAGGAACGTCACCCGAGGAGTCGACTCATCCATGAAGGCACCACCACGCACGGGAGCACGCCGCCGCGCCTGCCGTACGGAAGCGGTGGCGGGCACCTCCACCGCCAGGTCCACCCCGAACAGCGGACGGATCCCGGCCCCGGCACAGGCCTTGGCGAACCGGACAGCGCCCGCGAGGGTGTCCCGGTCGGTGAGCGCGAGGGCGTCCATACCCCGTTCGGAGGCACGCTCGGCCAGCCGCTCCGGGTGCGAGGCGCCGTAGCGCAGGGAGAACCCGGAGACGGTGTGCAGATGCGTGAATCCCGGCACACGCACCTCCCGCACTCGCTCAACCACTCGACCCGGTCAACCACTCGACTCGAACATCAGTTCACAGCCTTCCCGCCTCCACCATAGACCACTTTTCGAACTTCTGTGCGATGACCATTCGGCCCCATCCCACCTGCGCAAACGTCGCCCGCCCCGGACCGTGGGGACATGACACAGACGGCCGGTGCCGCCCCCAGATCCTTCCTCGACGAGCTCAAGGACGGGGTCACGCCACGGGCCACCCTGCTCGTCATCGGGGTGCTCGCCCTGCAGCTGCTCTTCATCGCCTCGTACGTGGGGGCGCTGCACAGCCCGAAGCTCAGGGACGTGCCGTTCGGTGTGGTCGCGCCTCAGGCCGCGGCCGAGCGGGCGGTGACCCGGCTGGAGCGGCTGCCGGGCGAGCCGCTGGACCCGCGCACGGTGGCCGACCGGGCGGCGGCGCGCGAGCGGATCACGGACCGGGAGATCGACGGCGCCCTGCTGATCGACCCGGCCGGCACCACCGACACCCTGCTGGTCGCCTCCGGCGGCGGCCGCACCCTCGCGGGCGCGCTGGCCACGCTCGTCGCCGCGTTGGAGAGGTCCGAGGGCCGCACGTTGCGGACGGTGGACGTGGCCCCGGCCGACACCGGGGACGCCAACGGGCTCACGTCCTTCTATCTGGTCGTGGGCTGGTGCGTGGGCGGCTATCTGTGCGCGTCGGCACTGGCGATGAGCGCGGGGGCGCGGCCCACCAACATCCGGCGCGGGATCATCCGGCTGGCCGTCCTGGCGCTGTTCGCGATCGTCGGCGGACTCGGCGGCGCGGTCATCGCCGGGCCGGTCCTGGGCGCCCTGCCGGGGAGCGTGGCGGCGCTGTGGGGGCTGGGGGCGCTGGTCGTCCTCGCGGTGGGCGCGGCCACGCTGGCGCTCCAGTGCGTCTTCGGGATCGCCGGCATCGGCGTGGCCGTCCTGCTGGTGGTGATCGCGGGCAACCCGAGCGCGGGCGGCGCGCTGCCGCGGCCGCTGCTGCCGCCGTTCTGGGCGGCGATCGGCCCGGCGCTGCCACCGGGCGCGGGCGTGTGGGTGGCCCGCTCGATCGCGTACTTCGAGGGCAACGACATCAC
>NZ_JBHVDX010000334.1:0-7653 GCF_042802555.1 Streptomyces sp. NPDC057474
ACTCCCCGCGCCCTGAAGGGGCGCGGGACTGTGTTCGATATGCGGCTCCGCCGCGGGGGCGCGACACGCCACATCGGAGTCGCGGTCGGCCGCCCACCGAACCCGGCAGACGAAACCCCGCATCGCCTCACTCGGCGGAGCGCATCGCCTCACTCGGCGGAGCGCACCGGCTCAGTCGGCGGAGCGCGCCGCCCACTCGAGGACGAGCCGCTCGTACTCGCTCCGCTGCTCCCTGTTCAACGTCCCACCGCTCCGGAACCAGAGCGCCCGGATCTCCTCGTTGACCTCGGCGGCCGTTCGCGCCGGTACTTCCGATCTTTCCAGGACGACATCAGGGGTAGTGGACATGGTGTAAACCATATGTCCTCGAACGTGAAGCCGATGTGAGTAAAGGTCCCACTCCAGACATTACGGACCGTGAAGCTGATCACTCTGCGTTTACGGCTCCACGGTCCCGAGTACGAGCACCTGAATGGCCAGCACGGCCGCTCCCCGCGCCCAGTCATGGAAGTCGGACACCTTCGTCTCCAACGGGACGGGCGCGGACAGCGGATGACGATGGGCGCGGACAGCCTCGTCCACGACATTCCCCGCCACCCCCATCAGCCCCACCCCCTCCCCCGCGAGCAGGATCTTCTGCGGCATCACGAAGTTGGCGATCTGGGCCACCAGCGTCCCCAGCGCCCGCCCCGCCTCCCCGATGACCCGCACACACATCGACTCCCCCTCGGCCGCACCGGCCAGGATCTCCTCGTACGTCATCTCGCGCCCGGTCGCCGCCTGGACCTGGTACCGGATGCTGGGGATGCTCAACAGCGAGACGGCGCTGCCGCGCTCCCCGTCGGGGGTGAGCGGGCCGGCGGGGTCCACGATCCAGTGGCGGCCGAACCCGCGATCCTCCTCGGCGTACGCCACCCGCTTGCCGCCCAGTACGAGCCCGTAGCCGATGCCCGCGCCGATCGTGAGGACGACGAACCGGTCGACTCCGCGCCCCGCGCCGAACCACGTCTCGGCCTCGACGAGCGCGGCGACGTCGTTCTCGACGACCACCGGCAACCCGGTGCGCTCCTCGACGAGTTCGGCCAGCGGGACATCGCGCCACGACAGGAAGGGTGACTCCCCGACCACCGCGCGGCGCCGTACGAGACCGCCGACCCCTATGCCGATACCGGCGAGCGAGGGGTGCGTGTGCGCGAGTTCGGCGGCCATCCCGGCCAGCAGGTCGGCCACCCGCTCCGGCTCGTGCGTGGTGAGCGGACGGTCGTAGCGGGTGACGATCTCGCTCCGGAGCGTGGTGACCACGCCGTACACCATGTCGTCGGTGATCTTGAAGCCGATGAAGGAGCGGGACTCGGCGACGATGTCCAGCGGCTGCGAGGGGCGCCCCTGCCGGATCTCGGGGAGCGCGGCACCCTCGGCGGTCTCGACCAGCAGTCCCGACTCGATCAGCGGTTTGGTCAGCCGGGTGAGGCTGCCCGCGGACAGGCCGAGCCTCCGGGCGAGCTCCGTGCGCGAGAGCGGTCCGTGCACGAGCACCTCGATCGCCACCGCGCGTTCCCCGGGACTGAGCGGCAGCCAGCTGGCAGCGAGTGCGGTCATGAGGGTCAGACTCCCACACCAGATTTCTTCCGTCATGGAAACAACAAGCTTACTCCGGGCTCACAGACACCCCTTCCAAAAGATGTTCACCTACCTCTTGACGTCACAATTCTTTTGCGACGAAAGTAAGTGACCTGAGTCTGAGGCAACGCCGCCGATGAGGGAGCACCGATGACCATCGCCTCCAGCAGTCCACCGACCCGTCGGCGAGGCGACGGCGCCCTGGCCGCCGTCTTCATCGCCCCGGCGATGCTCGGCTTCCTGGTCTTCCTGCTCTGGCCGACGCTGCGCGGCATCTACCTGAGCTTCACCCGCTTCAACCTGCTCACCCCGGCGGAGTGGGTGGGCCTCGACAACTACGTCCGGATGGTCAACGACCCCATCTTCTGGGACTCGTTGGCGGTCACGGTCGAGTACGTGGTCCTCAACATCGGTGTGCAGACGGTCGCCGCGCTCGCCATCGCCGTACTGCTCCAACGACTGACCCAGTCCGCGCTGCTGCGCGGCATCGTGCTCACGCCGTATCTGATGTCGAACGTGGTCGCCGGTCTGGTCTGGCTGTGGATCCTCGACACCCAGCTCGGCATCGGCAACGAGATCATCGGCGCCCTCGGCGTCGACCGCATCCCGTTCCTCGCCGACGAGACCTGGGCGATCCCCACCATCGCCCTGATCAACGTATGGCGGCACGTCGGCTACACCGCGCTGCTCCTCTTCGCCGGGCTCCAGGCCATTCCGAACGACGTGTACGAGGCGGCCAAGGTGGACGGCGCGAGCGAGTGGCGGATGTTCTGGCGGGTCACCATGCCGCTGCTGCGCCCGGTGCTGGCCGTGGTGCTGATCATGACGGTGATCGGTTCGTTCCAGGTGTTCGACACCGTGGCGGTGACCACGGCGGGCGGTCCCGCGAACGCGACGAACGTGCTGCAGTTCTACATCTACGGCTCCGCCTTCGGCCGCTTCCAGTTCGGCTACGCCTCGGCGATGTCGGTCGCCCTGCTGGTCGTGCTCAGCGCGATCACCGTCCTGCAGTACCGGCTCACCAGGGCCGGCCAGAGCGACCTCGGCTGACTGAAGGGAGACACCGACATGGCTGCCGTGACGACCACGTCGACGCCACCGGCTTCGACACCGACACCGACGCCGGCAGTTCGGCCGGCGGGACGCGGGTTCTCCTTCGGGCGGGCCGCCGCCTGGACCGTGATGGGCCTGATCGTGCTCATCACCCTGCTGCCGTTCTACTGGATCCTGCGCACCGCGCTCTCCACCAACGCCGGGCTCAACGCGGACCCCGCGAACCCGCTGCCCGTCGATCTCACCGGCAGCGGCTTCGAGCGGGCCCTCGGTCTGCAGTCCGCCGAGGAGGCGATCGCGCAGGGCGGGGCGGGCGGCGGGCTCGACTTCTGGCGGTATCTGCTCAACTCGGTGATCGTGTCGACGCTGATCACCGGGTGTCAGATCTTCTTCTCCGCGATGGCCGCGTACGCCTTCGCGCGGCTGCGCTGGCGCGGGCGGGACCAGGTGTTCGGGCTGTTCCTGGCCGGGCTGATGGTGCCGACCATCTTCACGCTGCTGCCGAACTTCGTGCTCATCAAGCAGCTGCACCTGGTGGACTCGCTGCTCGGCATCGCGCTGCCCAGCCTCTTCATGACGCCGTTCGCGGTCTTCTTCCTCCGGCAGTTCTTCATGAACATCCCCCAGGAGGTCGAGGAGGCGGCGCTGCTGGACGGGGCCGGGAAGGTCAGGGTCTTCTTCCGGGTGATCCTGCCGATGGCGTCCACCCCGATCCTCACGCTGTCCGTACTGACGTACATCACCTCCTGGAACGACTACTTCTGGCCGCTGATGGTCAGTTACAGCGACGGCTCCCGGGTGCTGACGGTGGCGCTGGCGATCTTCCGGGCGCAGACCCCGGCGACCGGCGTGGACTGGTCGGGGCTCACGGCGGCGACGCTGATCGCCGCGCTGCCGATGCTGGCGCTCTTCGCCGCGTCCGCCCGCCGCATCGTCAGCTCCATCGGCTTCACCGGGATCAAGTGAGGGAACACTGATGCGACTTCGTACGCTGACCGCATGGGCCGGAGCGCTGACGCTGTCCCTGGTGACCGGCTGCGCCCAGGGCGACGGCACCGGGGCGTCCTCGAACACGGTGACGTACTGGCTGTGGGACGCCAACCAACTACCCGCCTACCAGGCCTGTGCGAAGGGGTTCGAGAAGGAGAACCCCGGACTGGACGTGAAGATCACCCAGTTGGGGTGGAGCGACTACTGGACCAAGCTCACCGCCGGGTTCATCGCGGGCACCCAGCCGGACGTGTTCACCGACCACATCCAGAAGTTCGGCCAGTTCGCCGATCTGCAGGTGCTGGAACCGCTCGACGACCTGGGCATCGAGGAGTCCGACTACCAGCCGGGGCTCGCCGCCAACTGGATCGGCCGGGACGGCCACCGCTACGGCGCCCCGAAGGACTGGGACACCGTCGCGCTCTTCTACAACAAGGAGATGGTGCAGGACGCGGGCCTCACCGCCGACGAGGTGAACGGCCTCTCCTGGAACCCGGAGGACGGCGGCACCTTCGAGAAGGCCGTAGCCCACTTGACCGTCGACGGCGAGGGCAGGCGGGGCGACGAGCCCGGCTTCGACAAGGACGACGTCAAGGTGTACGGCCTGGCGAGCAACGGCGGGGGCTATGCCGACGGGCAGACCCAGTGGAGCCCCTTCGCCGGGTCGGCGGGGTGGAGCTACACGGACAAGGCGCGCTGGGGCACGAAGTACCAGTACGACAGCGAGACCTTCCAGTCCGTGATCAAGTGGTACTTCGGGCTCGCGGAGAAGGGCTACATGGTTCCCTTCGCCGACTACAACGTCCAGTCCAACCAGGCCAACACCCAGATCGCGGCGGGCAAGGCCGCCGTCACCTTCGACGGCGCCTGGATGATCTCCACCTACGACGGCTTCAAGGGCATGGACATCGGCGCGGCCGTCACCCCGGCCGGCCCCACCGGCAAGCGCGCCACCATGATGAACGGCCTCGCCGACTCCGTCACCAAGGCCTCCGAGAACAAGGTGGGCGCCCGGAAGTGGGTGGCGTATCTGGCCTCCGACGCCTGTCAGACCGTCGTGGGTGAGTACGGAGTCGTCTTCCCCGCCACCCCCGCCGGCACCGAGGCCGCCGTCGCCGCGTACGAGAGGAAGGGCCTCGACGTCTCGGCCTTCACCGAGCCGGTGGCCGACAAGAAGGACTTCCGGACCTTCTCCTACCCGATCACCAACTACGCGGCGGACGTCACCGCGCTCATGCAGCCCGCGATGGAGGACATCTACGGCAACGGAGCGCCGGTGAGCGGCCTCGACGAGACCAACGACCAGATCAACCTCATTCTCGACCAGTGACCAGTGACCAGTGACCCGGCCGGACCCCGGCTCATCACTCCACCAGTGAAGGACATTCCTTACATGACGTTCTCCCTCGGCATAGTCGGCGCCGGCCAGTTCTCCGGCCAGTTCGCCACGCTGTTCCAGGCGCACCCCGGCGTCGGCGACGTCTACGTCACGGACCTGCTGCCCGAGCGGGCCGAAGAACTCGCGGCCGCCCAGGGGCTGGCGGGCACCTTCCCGTCGTACGAGGCGATGCTGGAGTCACCGGCGGTCGACGCGGTCGCGATCTTCACCCAGCGGTGGACGCACGGGCCGCTGGTCCTCCAGGGACTGGGGGCCGGCAAACACGTGTACTCGGCGGTCCCCATGGCGATCACCGCCGACGAGATCGCGGCCATCATCGACGCGGTCAGGGCGACCGGGCTGACGTACATGATGGGTGAGACGAGTCAGTACAACCCGGCGACCGTGCACGCGCGCAACCAGATAGCGGAGGGCGCCTTCGGGCGGATCTTCTACGCCGAGGGCGACTACGTCCACGACATGGACCTGGGGTTCTACGAGGCCTACCAGTACAGCGGCGGCGAGGACTGGAAGCGGACCGCCAGCTATCCCCCGCTGCTGTACCCGACGCACTCGGTGGGCGGGGTGCTGGGCGCCTGGCAGACGCACGCGGTGAGCGTGTCGGCGATCGGGGTCGTGGACGGGCGCGGGGACGGGGTGTTCGACAAGGAGGTCAGCCAGTTCGGCAACGACTTCTCCAACGCGACCGCGCTGTTCGAGGTGGCGGGCGGCGGCTCGTTCCGTACCAACGAGTTCCGGCGGGTCGGCTACCCCTCGCAGATCCGGGAGTCGCGTTTCCGGTTCTTCGGCACGGACGCCAGCATGGAGCAGCTGGCCACGGTGGCGTTCTGGCAGGACAAGAAGGGGGTGACGGACATCAGCGAACTGCTGGAGCCGAAGCCCACCCTGTCCCCCGACGATCCCTCCCTCCAGCACATCGCGCCGGATCTGCGGGCCGCCTTCACCTCCGGTTCGGCGCCGGTGCACGACCGGGCGCGGCTGCCGCGGGAGTTCGACCAGCTGCACAACGGGCACGAGGGCAGCCACCACTTCCTGGTGGACGACTTCGTGACCGCCGTCAACACCGGGACGCTGCCGTCGGTGAACGCGTGGGTGGCGGCCCGCTACACCCTGCCGGGCATCGTCGCACACGAGTCCGCGCGGCAGGGTGGGGTCAGGCTGGAGATCCCGGACTTCGGGGACGCGCCCGAGGCGTGACGTTTCACCACCGTCGACCGGCCGGGCTCCTGCTTTCCTGTCAGGTGCCCGGCTTGCGGCCGTACACGTAGACGTCGTCGCCCTTCTTCAGCAGCGACCAGTACTTCTTGGCGTCGGTCTTGGTCATGTTGACGCAGCCGTGGGAGCCGGGCGGGTTCCACATGCTGACGCCGACGGAGTGGAAGGCCTGGCCACCGTCGAAGAACTGGCTGTAGGGCATGGGCACGTGGTAGATCGACGAGACGTGGTCGATGTTCCGCCAGTAGATCTTCTTCAGGCCGGTGCGGGTCTCGTAGCCGTCACGGCCGGTGCGGACCGGCACGGGCCCGTAGACGAGCTTCTTGCCGTCCTGGATCCAGCTCAGCTGGAGGGTGAGGTCGACGCAGGCGATGCGGCCCTTGTTCACCGGGCACTTGCCGGCCTTGTTGGGGTTCTTGCCCACGGCCTTCTGCTTGTTCATGAGGTCCATCACGCCCCAGGTGACGGATCCCGCGTAGCCGATGTTCGGTGTGATGCCGTGCTTGGTCTGGAAGGCCTTGATGGCCTTGCAGTCAGCAGCGGACTGCTTGCCGTCGACCGTCCGGCCGAGGAACTTCTCCACCTGCTTCTGGTACGGCCCCGTCGACGCCGTACAACTCGCCGCCTGCGCGGGCGCGGTGCCCAACGCGAGCGTGAGCGGTGTCAGCAGTCCGGTGATGGTGAGTGCGACTGCGCCTCTTCTGCCTATGTCCCCCATGGCTGGCCTTTCCCTTTCGCGAGCTCTGCTGGTCCTGCCTTCCTAGACAGGCGATCGGGGGCGACGGTTGTGAGAAAGCTCGCGTCGAGACGAAACAGTTACACAGCCGGGAATTCGGATATAGAGTTCTCCCCATGAGCAACAGTGATCCCATATCTCGTGTGGCCCTCAAGAAAATCACCCCCGATGTGTCCGGAGCGATGGGCTCCCTGCACGGTGCCGCCGTTTCCGCGGCTCGGGACGCGAAGGTCGAGCCCGAGATCCTCGAACTGATCAGGATTCGCGCCTCGCAGATCAACGGCTGCGCGTTCTGCCTGGACATGCACACCAAGGACGCCCGCGCGCAGGGCGAGACCGAGCAGCGGATCTACGCGCTCAGCGCCTGGCGCGAGACCCCCTTCTTCACCGCCCGCGAGCGCGCCGCCCTGGCGTTGACCGAGGCGGTGACCTTGGTGCATGACGGCCATGTGCCCGACGACGTCTACGCGGCGGCCGCGGACGTCTTCGACGAGGCGCAGGTCGCGGCGCTGATCTGGGCGGCCACCGTGATCAACGCGTACAACCGGATCGCGGTCGCGACACGGATGGCACCGGGGGCCTACCAGCCCGTGCAGAAGTAGTCCCACGACCTCCGAGAACGACTTTTCAACAATTAATG
>NZ_JBHVDX010000335.1:0-7551 GCF_042802555.1 Streptomyces sp. NPDC057474
GTGCGTGCTTCAGTCCTGTCGTCAGTTGGCCTGGACGCCGGCGGCCTTCGCCGCCTCGGAATCCGCAATGACGGTACCTCCGGCCTCGTCGACGGTGAGCGCGCCCGTCATGATGGCGACGACCTCCGCCATGGAGTAGTCGGAGGGCTTGATCACGGCGGCGCGCCTGCCCAGCCGGTGGACGTGGATCCGGTCGGCGATCTCGAAGACGTGCGGCATGTTGTGGCTGATCAGGACGACCGGCATGCCCTTGTCCCGGACGCGGCGGATGAGGTCCAGGACCTGACCGGATTCCTTGACGCCGAGGGCGGCGGTGGGTTCGTCCATGACGACGACGCTGCGGGCCCAGGCGACGGACCGGGCGACCGCGACGGCCTGCCGCTGTCCGCCGGAGAGGGTCTCGACCGACTGGGTCAGCGAGCGCAGGCCGATCTTCAGGTCGGCCATGTGCTCGGCGGCCTCCTCGCGCATGCGCTTCTTGTCGAGCATGCGGAAGACACTGCCGAGGACGCCGGGGCGGCGCAGCTCGCGTCCGAGGAACATGTTCGAGGCGATGTCCATGGAGGCGGCCACGGCGAGGTCCTGATAGACCGTCTCGATGCCGTGAGCGCGGGCGCTCTGCGGCCCGGAGAAGGTGATGGGCTCGCCGCCCAGTCGTATCTCGCCCTCGTCGGGGGTCACCGCGCCGGTGAGGGCCTTGATCAGGCTGGTCTTGCCGGCACCGTTGTCCCCGATGACGGCGAGGACCTCGCCGGGCAGCAGGTCGAAGTCGGCGCCGTCGATGGCGGTGACCTGGCCGTAGCGCTTGACCAGACCGCGGGCCTGCAGCACGGGCGTGGGAGAGGAGGTGGCGGTCATCGGGCCTTCTTCCGGGAGAGCTGGTCGACGGTCACCGCGAGGATCACCAGGACACCGGTGATCAGGGTCTGGTAGATGGAGGCGACGCCCATCAGCTGCAGGCCGTTGCGGAAGACACCGACGATGAGGACACCGATGAAGGTGCCCAGGACCGAACCGCGGCCGCCGAAGAGGCTGGTGCCGCCGAGGACCACGGCGGTGATGCTGTCGAGGTTGTCGGTCTGTCCGGCCTGGGGGTCGCCGACTCCGGTGCGGGAGATGAGCAGCAGGGCGGCGATGCCGTAGAGGATGCCGGCCACGGTGTAGACGCCGATGGTCAGGCGGGAGGTGCGGATGCCGTTCAGCCGGGCCGCTTCCGGGCTGTTGCCCAGGGCGTAGACGTGTCGGCCCCAGCCGGTGCTGCTCAGCGCGTAGGCCAGGAGGAGGAACAGGGCGATGGTGACCAGGGAGCCGTAGGTGATGTCGGTGTTGCCGAGCGGGAAGGTCTGCCCGAGGGCCGTCAGCGGGCCGGGCAGGTTGGTGACCGTCTGCTCCTCGGAGTAGATGTGGGTCAGCGCGAACGCCACGTTGAGCATGCCGAGGGTGACGATGAACGGCGGCAACGGGATCTTCTGCACCAACAGCCCGTTGAGCAGCCCGAAACCGCCGCAGACGACCAGGCCCAGAGCGATGGCGGCGAGCGGGGGCAGGGAGCCCTCGGCGGCCATCTTGGCGATCATGATGCTGCCGAACGCCATCACGGCACCGCACGACAGGTCGATGCCCGCGGTGAGGATGATCAGGGTCTGTCCGATGGCGAGGGTGCCCACGACCATGACCTGCTGCACGATCAGCGAGAAGTTGCCGCCGGTCAGGAACTGGTCGGTCGAGAGGGAGAAGAAGGCGCAGGCCAGGAGGAGGGCGACCAGGGGGCCGGTGGTCGGTGCCGTGAGCAGTCGGCGGGCCGTGGTCGGTGCTTTGAGCTCGGCGTACGGCGAGGACGTGCCGGGGGGTGTGGTCGTGGCTGTCATGCGAAGTCCTTGTCGGAAGACAGAAGTCGTTGCCCGCCCTGGTCGGAGGACATCGGCGGACAAGAGGACAGGCGGGCGGCCGTCCCCCGGTCAGGGTCAGGGAGGAAGGGACGGCCGCCCCGCTGAGGGGAGAGGCGCAGTCGTACGGACCTCGGGCGGCCAAGGGCCTCCCTTTCGGATCTGGCCGGGGTGGCGGGGGCCGGCACACACTCCCCCACTGCCTTGAGGGCCTTGAGGGCCTTGAGGGCCTTGAGGCAGTGGGGGGACCCACACCGGCGGTGTCGTCGGTCGCCAAGGTCCGGCCCGATCCGAAAATGCAGGCCTAGCCCCAGCAGTTCTCCAGGCCGTAGGCGGTGTCCTTGGACGTGATGCCGTCCTGGGCCTTGTCGGTGATCAGGGTGACACCCGTGTCGGTGTAACCGGACGCCTTCTTGCCGTCCTTGGCGTAGGTCACGACGGCCTTGACGCCCTCGGAGGCCATCTTCAGCGGGTACTGCTGCGAGGTGGCGGCGATCGTGCCGTCCTTGACCGCCTCGGTCCCGGTGCAGCCGCCGTCGACGGAGACGATCAGGACGTCCTTCTCCCGTCCCTTGGCCTTGAGCGCGGTGTACGCGCCCAGCGCGGCCGGCTCGTTGATCGTGTAGACGACGTTGATGCCCGGCTCCTTCTGGAGGCAGTTCTCCATCGCCGTCTGGCCCTTGGCCTGGTCGCCGCCGGTGTCCTGGGAGCAGACGATGGAGGAGTCGCCCTCCTCGATGCCGAAGCCCTTCAGGAAGCCGTTGTGCCGCTGGACGCCGACGGACACACCGGGCGCGAGGTCGAGGGTGGCTATCTTGGCGGACTTGCCCGCCATGGCGGCCTTGGCGTACGCGCCGATCAGCTCGCCGGCCTTGAGGTTGTCGGTGGCGAAGAGCGCGTCGACCGCGCTCTCCGGATCGGTCGGGGTGTCCAGGGCGATGACCAGCACGCCCTTGGCCTTGGCCTTCTCGATCGCGGGCACGATGGCCTTGGAGTCGCTCGGGGTGATCAGGATGCCCTTCACACCGGAGGCGACCATGTTCTCGATGGCCGTGACCTGACCGGCGTTGTCGCCGTCGAACTTGCCGGCCGCCGTCATGAGCTTGACGCCCTCGGCCTCCGCTGCCTTCTCGGCGCCCTCCTTCATCTTCACGAAGAACGGGTTGGTGTCGGTCTTGGTGATCAGACCGACCTTGACCTCGCCCGAATCGGAGCCGGCGGAAGTCGATCCGGAGCCGGATCCGCAGGCCGTCAGGGTGAGGGCCGCGACGCCCGCGACAGCAGCGGTTCTGAGGAGGGAGGAGGACAGGCGAGTGGTGCGAGACATGATCGACTCCTGTGGGATAGCGGGCGGCACGGGGCCGGATTCAGAGCGTGCCGCTCGGGGTGTCATCGTTGACTTATGTCATCGTTGACACTGCCTGGCGAGGATGATGGACTCCGTCTCCCGGAAACGTCAATGCCCCGCGCCCGTCACAAATCGGCAACGTCGGCGGCCACCGCCCGCTGGTAGCTGTCCGGTAGCTGCGCCACGACGCGTCCGGTCGACCCGTAGGTTCGTCAGAGAAGAGCAGCCCATGAGCCCGCGTCAGATCACCGTCCTGGGAGAGTGCGTCGCGGACGCCTTCGCCGAACCTTCCAGCACCTCGAACGAACTCGCCCTGCGCGTCCTGCCAGGCGGCGGACCTGCGAATACCGCAGTGGCGCTGGCCCGGCTGGGCACCCCGGCACGCTTCCTCGCGCGGTTGTCCGGCGACGTGTTCGGCCGTCTCTTCCGCACCCACCTGGAGGCGTCCGGGGTGGACCTGTCGAGTGCCGTCCAAGCCGCCGAGCCCAGCACGCTGGCCGTAGCGGAACTGGATTCCCAGGGGCAGGCCGCGTTCTCCTTCCACGCGCAGAACACGGCCGACTGGCAGTGGACGGCCGAGGAACTGGCACAGGTGGACCTGTCCGAAACCGCCTGCGTGCACACCGGGTCTCTGGCCCTGGTCCGGGAACCCGGCGCGGCGGTGGTGGAGGACTTCTTGACGGCTGCCGCCCCTGACGCGACCATCAGCATCGACCCCAATGTCCGACCGCTGCTGGTGCACCCCGACGTCTACCGGGCCCGGCTGGCGCACTGGTGCGCCCTCGCCGATGTGCTCCGGCTGAGCGAGGACGACCTTGAACTGCTGCTGCCGGGCGCCGCGCCCGAGCAGGCGTGCGACATCTGGCACACGGCCGGGGCGCGGCTCGTCGTGATCACGCGCGGTGCCGACGGCGTCCTGGCCTCGCTCGACGGCGAACGGATTCAGGTACCCGCCGTGTCGACGCGGGTCGCCGACACGGTCGGGGCGGGCGACTCGTTCACCGCCGGGCTGCTGGACCACCTCGGCGCCCGCGGCCTCCTCGGCGGCCGATTGACGGAACTCCGCCTCGACGACGTCGCGGAAGCGTGCCGGTTCGCCGTCCGGGTAGCGGCCCTGACCTGCTCGGTCGCCGGTCCCAATCCGCCGTGGCAGAGCCAGCTGGCGCAGTTCGCCACAGCCGACCGCGCGTGACGGGTCGGCGAGCCTTCTAACTCCGCATCACGGCCGAACCGTTGACGCGTCGGCCGGAATGCCCCCATCATCGGGCCACTCGATGTCATCGATGACACAAGTCAACGATGACACTTTTGCCGGGCGCCGTGGACGACAGCGCCCGCAGGACGTCACTTTCGGTCGGTCCGCGCCGGGCAGCAATCTCCACCGCGCGGCGGCCGCAGTACAGGAGACATAGTGAGCTCTCTACGTGTATCCCGGCATGCCCGCATACGGATGATCGCGGCGGTGGCGACCGTCTGCGCCCTGTCCGCAGCCCCGCTCGCCCCCCAAGCCGTGGCTGCCGACACCCTGCCGTACTCCGAGACCTACCGGCCCCAGTTCCACTTCACTCCGGAGAAGAACTGGATGAACGACCCCAACGGCCTCGTGTACTACAAGGGCGAGTACCACCTCTTCTACCAGTACAACCCCAACGGCAACTCCTGGGGCGACATGTCCTGGGGTCATGCGGTGAGCAAGGACCTCGTGCACTGGCAGGAGCTGCCGCTCGCCCTGTCGCACGACGACGAGGAGATGGTGTTCTCCGGCAGCGCGGTCGTCGACCGGGACAACACCACCGGCTTCGGCACGAAGAAGAACCCGCCGATGGTGGCGATCTACACCAGCCACGCCAAGGACACGGGCATCCAGGCCCAGTCGCTCGCCTACAGCACCGACCGCGGCCGCACCTGGACCAAGTACCAGGGCAATCCCGTCATCGACATCGGATCCAAGGAGTTCCGCGACCCGAAGGTCCAGTGGTACGCGCCGACCAAGAGCTGGCTGATGACGGTGTCGCTGTCCACCGAGCACAAGGTGCGGTTCTACTCGTCCAAGAACCTCAAGGACTGGGACCTGCTCAGCGAGTTCGGGCCGGCCGGCGCGACGGGCGGCGTGTGGGAGTGCCCCGACCTGTTCCCCCTCGCGGTAGACGGGGACAAGAAGAACATCAAGTGGGTCCTGGTCGTCAACATCAACCCCGGTGGCATCGCGGGCGGTTCGGCCGCCCAGTACTTCATCGGCGACTTCGACGGCAAGAAGTTCACCGCCGACGACAAGGGCACCTACACCCCGCCCACCGGCACGGTGGTACAGGACTTCGAGAACACCGACTTCGGTACGTGGACGACCACCGGCACCGCCTTCGGCGACGGACCGGCGGCCGGGGCCGTGGCCGGGCAGGGCACCGTCGACGGCTTCGACGGCAAGGGCCTCGCCAACAGCTTCCACGCAGGTGACGCCAGCACCGGCATCCTCACCTCACCCGAATTCACCGTCGACAGCTCCTACCTGAACTTCAAGGTCGGCGGCGGACGGCACCCGCACGAGTCCGGAACCGTCATGGAGCAGGGGCCGCCGCCCGAGGGTACGGTCCTCGCCGATTTCGAAGGCGGCAGCTACGGCGACTGGACGACCACCGGAGACGCCTTCGGTACGGCACCGGCCACCGGCACCCTCCCCAACCAGCAAGAGGTCTCCGGATTCCTGGGTGACGGCCTGGTCAACTCCTACCTGAACGGCGACACCACCACCGGCACCCTCACCTCGCCCGAATTCACCATCGACAAGAACCACATCAACTTCCTCATCGGCGGCGGCAACCACCCCGCCGGCTCCGCCAACCCCACCGCCCTCGAACTCCTCGTGGACGGCGAAGTGGTGCGCAGCGCCACCGGAAAGGACGGCGAGGCGCTCAACTGGGCCTCCTGGGACGTCGGCGACCTCGCCGGCAAGCAGGCACAGATCAGGATCGTCGACGACAACACCGGCGGCTGGGGCCACCTCAACCTCGACCACATCATGCTGTCCGACACCGCGGCCCAGCCCGTCTCCCAGGAGACGTCCGTCAACCTGATCGTCGACGGCGAGGTCGTCCGCAGCGCCACCGGCGCCAACAGCGAGACGTTGGACTGGGCCTCGTTCGACCTGCGTCCCTACGCGGGCAAGAAGGCGAAGATCCAGATCGTCGACATGAACAATGCCGGCTGGGGCCACGTCCTGGCCGACCGGTTCACCGAAGCCGACACCGCCGCCAAGTCCGTCGTCCAGCGCGCCGACTGGGCCGACTACGGCAAGGACTACTACGCGGCCGTGTCCTGGGAGAACGCCCCGGGTGGCAAGCGCTACATGGTCGGCTGGATGAACAACTGGGACTACAGTGGCGCCATCCCCACCTCTCCCTGGCGCGGCGCGCAAAGTGCCCCTCGGGAGATGGCCCTGCGCACGGTCAACGGCCAGGTCCGGCTGACCAGCAAGCCGGTCGACGGCCTGGAGTCCCTCAGGAAGAAGCGCCCGGCGACGGCGGCCGGCGTCACCGTCAAGAGCACCACGAAGACCCTGATCGGCCCTGCGGCCAAGGGCAAGGCACTCGACATCGAGGCGACCTTCTCCCTCAAGGACGCCGACCGCTTCGGCCTGAAGGTGCGCACCGGCGCCGACGGCGAGGAGACCGTCATCGGCTACGACACCACGACACAAGAGTTGTACGTCGACCGCACCCGCTCCGGCGCCGTGGACTTCAACAGCACTTTCCCGGGCGTCCAGACCGCGCCGCTGAAGGCCAAGAACGGCAAGGTGAAGCTGCGGATCCTCGTCGACTGGTCCTCCGTCGAGGTCTTCGGCGGCAGCGGCGAAGCGGTGATCACCGACCAGATCTTCCCGGACCCCGCCAGCGAGGGATTGCAGGTCTTCGCCGAGAACGGCTCGGTGAAGCTGGACAAGGCCGTCGTCTGGCACCTCGACTCCGCCCACGACTGATCACGACCCCGACCACGGAGGAACACCACACCGTGAACAAGACCCTGCTCGCCGAGTTCACCGCCCGCGAGGGCGCGGAGGACGAGGTCGCCCGACTGATCCTGGACTACGCCCGGAAGGTGCGCGAGGAGGACGGCAATCTCGCCTTCGACGTCTACACCAAGGCGTCCCACCCCCGCGCCTTCTGGATCTTCGAGGTGTACCGGGACGAGGACGCCTTCCAGGCCCACCTGAAGGCCCCCTACGGCGGCCCGTTCAACACCGTCCTCGCCCCGCTGATCGAGGAAGACGCTTCGGTGCTGACCTTCCTCAATCCGGTGACCTGACGGTCCCTCGGCCCGGTG
>NZ_JBHVDX010000336.1:0-7416 GCF_042802555.1 Streptomyces sp. NPDC057474
CCACCCGGCGGCGAGCCGACCGCGGACGCTGGCCGGCGGCAGCGTCGCGGCCGACCCCAGGCTGATCACCAAGATTCTCATCGGCGCCCCCACACTCATGTGTCTCGTAACCGCCGAGCCGCGGAACCCAGCCCAGCCCCGGCGCCGAGCAAGCCCTCAGAAGAACACCGATCGCCGCTGCACCAGCAACTTGTACAAGGTGTGCTGAATCTGCTCCCGCACCTGATCCGTCAGGTTGAACATCAGCATCGGGTCCTCGGCGGCCTCCGGCGGATAGCCGTCGGTCGGGATCGGCTCGCCGAACTGGATCGTCCACTTCGTCGGCAGCGGCACCGCACCCAGCGGACCGAGCCACGGGAACGTCGGCGTGATCGGGAAGTACGGGTACCCGAGGAGCCGGGCGATCGTCTTCGAGTTACCGATCATCGGATAGATCTCCTCCGCGCCCACGATCGAGCACGGGATGATCGGCGTACCGGCACGCAGGGCCGTGGAGACGAAGCCGCCGCGGCCGAACCGCTGCAGCTTGTAGCGGTCCCCGAAGGGCTTGCCGAGCCCCTTGAAGCCCTCCGGCATGACCCCGACCAGCTCGCCCTGCTGCAACAGCCGTGAGGCGTCCTCCGCGCACGCGAGGGTGTGGCCGAGCTTGCGGGCCAGTTCATTGACCACTGGCAGCATGAAGACAAGGTCCGCCGCGAGCAGCCGCAGATGGCGCCCGGCGGGGTGGTTGTCGTGGACGGCGACCTGCATCATCAGGCCGTCCATCGGCAGCGTCCCGGAGTGGTTGGCGACGATCAGGGCGCCACCGTCCGTCGGGATGTTCTCGATGCCCTTCACCTCGACCCGGAAGTACTTCTCGTACACCGGCCGCAGCAGGGACATCAGCACCTGGTCGGTGAGCTCGGCGTCGTAGCCGAAGTCGTCGACCTCGTAGTCACCGGTGAGCCGCTTGCGCAGGAAGGCGAGCCCGCCCGCGATCCGTCGCTCGAGGCCGCCGCCGTCCTGTGCCTCGGCGGCCTCCTGGGGCGGCTCCGGCTTCTCCCGTGTCACAGGGACATCATCGGTGCTGGTCGGCCGTCCGGGGAGGGCCTGGACCTCCCCGGATTCACGGACGTCTCGCACGACCGCACTCTCGCCCTTGCGCCGACTCCCCGTGCTCCGGCGGCGCGGCGGGCGCTGCACGGCGCCCCCGCGCGTCCGGTCGTCGTCGAACGGAATGACCTTGGCATCCGCCATCGTTGATGCGCTCCTCAGTTGGCGCTCTGCGTCGGGGGGTGGCCGCCGCCCGCCACGGGCAGGGCGGCGATCCGGTCGATGGCCCCAGCGAGGGCCTCGGGGGGCAGGAGTCCGGGCCCCCTGCTGCGCGCGAAGTCCGCGAACGTCTCCGCGGTCGTGTGCCTGGCCCGGTAGCCCAGCGTCTCGCGCATCTGGTTCGTCGACACGACCCGCCCGTGGGTCAGCAGCCGCAACTGCTCCGGCGAGAAGTCCGTGAAGCCCAGTGTGCGGACCATCGAGCCGACCCAGCTGACCGCCGGCATCAGCAGCGGCACCGTCGGCCGGCCGAGGCGCCGCGCGCACTGCGAGAGCAGCAGGACACCGTCGCCGGCGATGTTGAACGTGCCGCTGTTGAGCGTGCCCCGGTCCGGCTCGTGCGACGCGATCCGCAGCACCTCGATGACGTCGTCCTCGTGCACGAACTGCAACCGCGGGTCGTAGCCCAGCACGGTCGGCAGCACCGGCAGCGAGAAGTACGAGGCGAGCGGTGAATCGGCGCTCGGCCCGAGGATGTTCGCGAACCGCAGCACGCACACGGCCACGTCGGGCCGCCGCCGGGCGAATCCGCGTACGTACCCCTCGACCTCGACGGTGTCCTTGGCGAAGCCGCCGCTGGGCAACGACTTGGGCGTCGTGGTCTCGGTGAACACGGCCGGGTCGCGTGGCGCGGACCCGTACACGTTCGTACTGGACTTCACGACCAGCCGTTTGACCAACGGGGACTTCTGGCAGGCACCGAGCAACTGCATGGTGCCGATGACGTTGGTCTCCTTCAGCGTGGCCCGGCCGCCGCTGCCCAGCGGGGTGCCCGTGACGTCCATGTGCACCACGGTGTCCACGTTGTGCTCGGCCAGCAGTCGGGCTATGGCGGGCTGCCGGATGTCGGCCTGGACGAAGTCCGCGCCGCCCAGATGGTGTCCCGGCGGCACCGCGTCCACCGCGATGACCCGGTCGACCTGCGGGTCACGCTGGATCCGCCGCACGAAGCGGCCTCCCAGCTGACGGGCCACCCCGGTGACGAGCACGACCTTCCCCAAGATCAGCGCCTTCCTTCCAGACGTCGGCTCACATAGGCGTTAACTCTGCTCGTACTCTGCCGCGTTCCCCGTGTGCGGCCACGTTAGCGGTTCGATGTTGCGCTGTGGTGACCGCGACTCCGTCAATGACCGGCAAAAACAATGACCGCGAAAACACTGTGACCCCCCACCGCTTTCGGTGGGGGGTCACAGCAACGCGCTCTCAACAGCGCTCGCGCAAGTAAGCAAGGCGTACGACCCCCTTACGCGACGGGGGCCGGCCAGGACCCCTTTTCAGGGGCCGGACCGCCTTACTTCTTGTTGCGACGCTGAACGCGGGTGCGCTTGAGCAGCTTGCGGTGCTTCTTCTTAGCCATCCGCTTGCGCCGCTTCTTGATAACAGAGCCCACGACTACCCTCGCTCACTTCTCATCACTCGGTGTTTGGGCGCCATGGGCCCATACGACCTACGAGGGGCCAGCCTACCCGTCCGAGCGCTGAGGTCGTAATCGAGGGAGAACCGGGGGTATCCCGGAGGTCCCGCAGGGCCTCCGGGAGCCCCTCGGCCCCGATGGCCGTCAGGCCGTCTCCACCCCCACATAGCTCTCGCGGAGGTACTCGTGTACCGCTTGCTCCGGCACCCGGAAGGACCTGCCCACCCGGATCGCCGGCAGATGACCGCTGTGCACCAAGCGGTACACGGTCATCTTGGACACTCGCATCACCGAGGCGACTTCCGCCACGGTCAGGAACTGAACCTCGTTCAGAGGCCTCTCGCCAGCTGCAACCATGACACACCTGAACCTTCCGCACTCGACGGCCACCGGCTTCCCCTTCCGGTGACTCTTCGTCGCTGCGTGCTCACTCCCCAATGTAGGGGCGGGTGATGCGAGTGGGGAAGAGGGGATGCCATCGGCGGCCTACTGTGACAGACACGCCCGATTGAGTACGTAGCGGGTCAGCGGTCGGTAGTAATCAGACCGCACACCGTCATCAAGTGGAACGACGACGGACACCCGCCCCTCCGCCTCACCCACGAAGAGCGCCGGATCGTCCGTATCGGCAAGACCGATCGCCTCGAACCCCAGCTGACCTGCCCCGCAGACCCATCCGTGGTCTCCCACCACGAGTTCCGGGAGCGGCCCGCCGGCCTCCGCCGCGGCCGCCAGAACGGCCCGAACCGGGAGCGGTGAATGCGTGTGCACGCCGGTGGCACAACCGGAGCGCAAGGCGGTCTCCTCGCGGACGAGAGCGACGCCTCGTACGTAGTCAAGGTTGTACGTGCGTAGACCGAACCGGGTCGTTATGTCGACACGTCTACCCGTCGCGGGGGTGAGAACCTCACATCCCGCCGCCGACAAGGCGTCCGCCAACGCGCCGTAGAAGCCGATCAGCCGATGCGGATGCCCGGTCCCGAAGAGCACCGCCCCGCCACTCCGTGCGACCGCCGCGACCCGTTCCGCAAAGCGGTCCAGCGCCCCCATCGTGCGCTCCGGATCGATCACATCCTGCCCGGATGTACACCTCGGATCGGCCGAAACCCCACACCTCTCCGCCATCAACCCGAGCACATCCCGCTGCCCCCAGGCCATTTCCGGATCCAATCCGATCAAAAACCGAGGATCCCGAGCCGCGAACAATCGATAACTCCGCAGACTCATCTCCCGGGCGGTGGCAACCCTCCCAGCCAGCCCGGAAGCCACAAGATACTCCCGCAACGCCCGCCCACTCACCACGCTTCGATGCTGACGCACCGCTCAGGCAGCCACCGCCAAAACGACCGCACGACCACACAGTTGGCCTAACAACAACCCGAGCCCCTTCCTTCAGGGGCGCGGGGAACTGCGCGAACGGGGTCCGGGGCAGAGCCCCGAATCTTTGACGGGGGGCGAAGGGGCGCGCAGCCCCTGGTGACGGGACGGGTAGGGGCGGCGGGGGCGAGAACCCCTACGGCAACAACCCCCGCAACGGAAACACAGCCTTCCGCGCAGCCAACACCGCCTGATCCAACCGATCCGCAGGGTCGTACCCCGCATCCCACCCGGCCCAGGACACAGGCCACCGCCCATCAGTCATCCGCGCCGGCGCCAACTGCCGCGTACGAGCGAACACCTGCTGCCGCCACTCCTCGGGAATCACACTCTCCGGCGCGATCTCCCGCCCCGCCGCGATCGCCACCAGATGCGTCCACGACCGCGGCACCACATCCACCACCGCGTACCCGCCCCCACCGAGCGCGATCCACCGTCCGTCGGCGTACTCGTGGGCCAGTTCGTGCAGGGCCACCTGCAACGCCCGCTGCGCGTCCAACGACACCGCCAGATGCGCCAACGGGTCCTCGAAATGCGTATCGGCCCCATGCTGGGTCACCAGCACCTGCGGCCGGAAATCAGCGATCAGCTCAGGCACCACCGCCTGGAAGGCCCGCACCCACCCCGCGTCCCCGGTCCCCGCAGGCAGCGCCACATTCACGGCCGACCCCTCCGCACTCGGCGAGGCCCCCGTCTCCTCCGGCCACCCGGTCTGCGGAAACAACGTCCGAGGGTGTTCATGCAGCGAGATCGTCAGAACCCGCGGATCCTCCCAGAACGCCGCCTGCACCCCGTCCCCGTGATGCACGTCCACATCCACGTACGCGACCCGCTCGGCCCCCAGCTCCAGCAGCCGGGCGATGGCGATCGACGCGTCGTTGTAGATACAGAACCCCGAAGCACCCCCGGGCATCGCATGGTGCAGCCCGCCCGCGAAGTTCACGGCGTGCAGCGCGTCCCCACGCCACACGGCCTCCGCCGCCCCCACCGACTGCCCCGCGATGAGCGCGGACACCTCGTGCATCCCGGCGAAGGCCGGATCATCCATGGTCCCGAGCCCGTACGACCCGTCCGCACCCCGCGGGTCCGCGGACGCGGCCTTGACCGCCGCCACATAGTCCTCACGATGCACGAGCCGCAGGGTCGACTCCCCCGCCGGCTTCGCCGAGACGACGTCCATCTCCCGGTCGAGTCCGAAGGCAGTCACCAGACTCCGGGTCAACGCCAGCCGGACCGGATCCATCGGATGGTCCGGACCGAAGTCATAGCCCGTTACTGCCTCGTCCCACATCAGCTGTGCGCGGCCGCTCATGCCCGCCACCGTATCGGTCCGGTTCCGTCTCGAACGACCGGGCGTACACCAACGTCACCAGCACCAACACCATCGGTATGAGCATCGCCCCGCGGTAGCTCCAGAGGTCCCCCAGAGCCCCCACCAACGGAGAACCGATCAAGAACCCGACATAGTTGAAGATATTCAGCCGAGCAACGGCCGCATCCGAAGCTCCGGGGAACAGCCGCCCGGCCGCCGCGAACGTCTGCGGCACCAGCACACACAGCCCGAGCCCCAGCAGCGTGAACCCGAGCATCCCCACCCAGGCCCCCGGCGCCCCCGCCACCACGGCGAACCCGACCGCCGCCACCACCGCCCCGGCCCGCACGACGGCCGCGGCCCCGAACTTCCGCACCCCGAAGTCCCCGAGCGACCGCCCGATCAGCGTGGTGACCATATAGACGTTGTACGGCACGGTCGCCAGCTGCTCACTGCTCCCCAGCACGTCCTGCAGATACTTGGCGCTCCAATTGGAGACGGTCGAGTCCCCGATGTACGCGAAGCACATCACCAGACAGAGCGGCAGCAGCATCGCGAAGGCCACGGATCCACCCGCCCCCGCCGGGACGGCGTCCTCCTTCTTCTCCTCGGCGGGGCCCGCGTCGACGTACCACCGGCTCCCGACCAGCACGGCCGGCAGCAGCACGACCACCACCGGCAGATACGACACCACCAGCGCCAGATCCCAGTGCGCCCCGACCCACGCCAGCGAGGCCCCGGCTATCCCACCCAGGCTGTACACCGCGTGGAAGCCGAGCATGATGCTCCGCCCGTACGCCCGCTGCAGGCTCACCCCGAGCATGTTCATCGACGCGTCGAGCGCCCCGACCGCCAGCCCGAAGGCTGCCAGCGAGACACCGAGCACGACCATGTGCTCGCCGGCCCCCACCCCTAGCAGCGCCAGGAGCACGACGGGCTGGGACCACCGCAGCACATGGCTCGGCGGCACCTTCTTCACGAGGTGCTCGGTGCAGACACTGCCGACCCCGGCGAGGACAGGCACCGCGGCGAGGAAGAGGGGCAACAGCGCGTCGGAGACCCCGTACCTATCCTGAATGGCCGGAATCCGCGTCACGAGCAGCGCGAACGCGACCCCCTGAGCGAAGAAGCTGAACGCCAACGCGGCCCTACCGCGCCGCAGCACATCTGTCATGGCGGCACAGTAGGGGGCACGGCCTACCCATGGGTAGAGGAAGTTGAATACTGCTCAACTAAGCAGGTCGAGCAGCTCCCCCATGTCCGAGAAGTACCCCCTGGCTCCGGCAAGCTTCTCGGCGGGCGTCATCGCCGTGAACCCGTACACAGCCATCCCGGCCGCGAGACCCGCCCGCACTCCGAGGGGGCTGTCCTCGACAACAGCACACCTCTCCGGCGTGACGCCCATCCGCTCGGCCGCGTACAGGAAGAGATCCGGCGCCGGCTTCCCCCGTCCCACATCCTGCGCACTGAACACGAGCCCCTCCCCGAACCACCGGTCGAGCCCGGTCTTCCGATGCCCCACCCGGATCCGCTCATGACTCCCGGACGACGCCACGCAGTACGGCACCTCGTCCGCGACCAGCTTCTCCAGCACCGCGACCACACCCGGCACAGGCTCCAACTCCCGCTCGAACGCGGCGAAAACCCGCTGGTGGAATTCGTCGTCGAAGTACCCCGGCAGCGTCTCCCCCGTCCGCTCCAGGACAAGCTCGTGAACCCGGTGCATGGCCGACCCCATGTAGTCCCGGATGGAGTCCTCGTACGAGGTCGAGTGCCCGAGTTCGGTGAGGTACGCGGCGAGAAGCCGGTTGGAGATCGGCTCGCTGTCGACGAGAACACCGTCATTGTCGAAGATCACGAGGTCATAGCGCATGACTCGACCCTAAACGCAGAAAGGCCCACACCAAAAGGTGTGGGCCTTTCGCAATATTTGTTCGGCGGCGTCCTACTCTCCCACAGGGTCCCCCCTGCAGTACCATCGGCGCTGTAAGGCTTAGCTTCC
>NZ_JBHVDX010000337.1:0-7411 GCF_042802555.1 Streptomyces sp. NPDC057474
CCGCATGCTCATCCGACGGGCGACGAGCCGCTACCGCTGGGACGGCCGGCCCACCACCCGACGCCTCAAGTGATCCATTTGCCGGTCGGTCTTAGAGATCTGTACTTGTGTTAAGAAGCCGTTGTCTTTCCGGTTGTGATCGCTGAGTTTTCTGGTGATCAGGCATGGTGTCGGTGTCGCCGAGGGAGGGTTCGGACGTTCAGTTCGTTCTCGGTGATGGGGAGGTAGCCGGTGGCATCGGTGATGGGTTTGCTGGAGGAACGGGAGGCCGCTGCCCGGGCGGCCGTGGAGGAGCTCCGGGCGGAAGCGGACGGGATCCTGGCCGAACTCGGTGTGGCCGAGGCGGTGCTGGAGCGCCGGGTGATCGCTTGGGTGGAGCTGGCCGAGGCCCTGGCCGTTGGTGACGATGCGGCAGATCCGCCCGCTGTGGAGGTGCAGGTTCCGTCGGCGCCGGCCCACGTTGACAAGGCGCCGGTTACCGGGACAACGGTGGTGCGACGCCGGTGGGGATGACGGTGGAGGCGCTCGCGCCGGAGTACCGGCGGATCGTTGAGCTGTTTCAGGGTGAACCGGGCGACGGCGAGGAAGTGTCGGCGAAGGAACTGGCGGCACGGCTGGGGCTGGAGCTGGTGCCGGCCAAGATCGAGGGAGTGCGGTCGAGGGCGAAACGGCTGGTCGAGCGGGAGTGGCTGAGAGCGTCGCCGTCAGGCCGGTTCATGCGGCGAGCGTCGACTGCGCCTGCCCCGGAGAGCTGAGCGGCCTGCTCACGCCGGTGGTGCGGGCCAGGCGGCGGGCCATGAGCATGCTCGCCGAGATGTAGATGAACGCCTCGCTGGAAGCGGGCAGCGCCTCGAAGTCACGCACCAGGCGGCGCGAGCGCCAGCCACCCCAGACTGCGCTCCACCACCCATCGTCTCGGCAGCACCACGAACCCGGTCATGTCGTCACTACGCTTGACGATCTGCAGGGTGAGCTGGAGTTTTTCCTTCGCCCACGCCACGAGGCAGCCGGTGTAGCCGCCGTCTGCCCACACCAGAGTGATCTTCCTGAACCGTGTCCGCAGCACGGGCAGCATGGCGCGGGCGGCCTGGCGGTCGGTGACATTCGCGGCGGTCACCCAGACCGTCAGCAGCAGGCCGAGGCTGCCCGTGATGACGTGCCGACGCCTTCCGTTGATCTTCTTCCCTCCGTCATAGCCTCGTGACACGGCGGGCACCGAGGCGGCTGCCTTCACCGACTGCGAGTCGATGATTCCCGCACTCGGCTCACGGTCGCGTCCCTGCGCGGTGCGAACTCTCCCGCGAAGCCGGTCGTGCAGTTCCCCGGCCAGGCCCTGCTTCCGCCACCTGCGGAAGAAGGCGTAGACACGGTCCCACGCCGGAAAATCGACGGGCATCGCACGCCACTTGATGCCGTTGTGACGTAGAAGACCGCGTCGAGCATTTGCCGATGGCAGTAGCCCTCCGGCTGCCCGCCCCTCCCTTCCATCCACGCCGGCACCGGCAGCGCGTCCCGCACCACCGTCCACTGCGCGTCCGTCATGTCCGAGCCGTAGACCGGGACCCGGTCCGGCCGGTCGGCTGCGTTCCCGAACCGGTGAGCGAGGCAATCGCACGAAGAACGCGCCGAGTTGAAGACAACCGGCGAAACGGCGTAGAACTGCGACAACAGGGCCTCCGGGGCAGACGAGTTGGCTTCGCAACCCTCGTGCTGCACCCGAGGCCCTGCCTTCATGCACCCACCCGGCCGAAATCACCCGACCAGGCAACCCGTTCGACCAGAACCGCCCTCACGGTCGATAGGACTACGGCTTCTAAGCTTACGAGCGCTTGGTCCTGCGGATGGTGTCTGGTTCGCAGATCAGGCATCTCGCCAGGGGGTCGCGCTAGGGCCTGTGTGATGTCGTGATCAACCAGTTGTCTTCAGGAGGTCGTTGATCCAGATCATCGAGGCACGGAGGTGGAGGCCGGCAAGGTAACTCTCGGGTGTCTTGTCGTGTCGAGTCGCGATGCCCCGCCAGGCCTTCAGCTTGTTGATCAGGCGCTCGACGGTGTTCCGTTCTTTGTAGAGATCGGCGTCGTGGCGTGTGGGGCGGCCGCCCCGGCTGCCCTTCTTCTTCCGGTTGGCGGCCTGGTCCTTCTTCTCCGGGATGACTGCCTTGATGTTGCGTTTCCGCAGGTAAGAGCGGTTAGCGCGGGAGGAATAGGCCTTGTCCGCGGCGACAGCGTCGGGCCGGGTCCGGGGCCGGCCGGCGGGAAGACGGATGCGCACCTTCTGCAGCACTGGGACGAACTGCGGGCTGTCAGCGGCCTGTCCGGCCGTCAGCACGAGGGACAGGGGACGGCACTTGCGGTCGGCAGCGAGATGAATCTTGCTCGTCAGTCCACCCCGAGATCTGCCGAGCAGGGCTTGGTTCAAGCGGAGCTTGCGCCGTCGCCTGATGTGCCGCCGCTCTTCCTGGCCGGGGTCTCCACTGCCGTGCTGTCCGTTCTGTTCTGGCGGGCCGCCCCCTTTTGCCGGGCCCGCTCCTGCTCGATGGCGGCCTCTTCAAGGGCCTCCATGACCTCGTTGCCGATGCACAACCCGGCTGCGTCGTGGTGGGCGCGGGCCGTGGTGGAGTCCACGCTGACCAGGGACAAGTCCGTCTGTCCCCGGCGGGCGGCCTCAGCGATCAGGCCTTCGAGCAGTGCGGTGAAGACGCCGGCGTCCCTCCACACCCGGAAGCGGCCGTAGACAGTCGGCCACGGGCCGAAGTCGCCGGGCATCTCCCGCCACTGGCTGCTGGTACGGAACCGCCAGATCACCCCCTCGAACTGATCCCGCAGCCGCTCGGGGTACGGCCCGTACTCGCCTATCGGCAGGAACGGCTCGATCAACTTCCACTGCTCGTCGGTGAGTTGCCTGCGCGTCACGATCGTCTTCCTACCGGATCGCCCTCCCCGAGGGACCCGGATCGGCAAGATTGATCACGACATCACACAGGCCCTAGCTGGGCGGCCACCGGAGAGCGTGCCCACCGAACGACATCAGCGGCGAGCCGGGCCCGCGCACCCCGTCCTCGTACCGCCAGTAGCTCAGGCCGAAGGTCCCGGAAAGGAACCCGGCGAGGAAACCCAGCGCCAGCGGGCCCACCGGGTTGGGGGCCCCCTCCTCGACCACTTGCCCGCCGACCTCGAAGATCGCCACCCCGAACCCGAGCGCCGCCGCTACCCCGGCCAGGCCCAGCACCAGCCACGCCCACCGGCGGCTCCTGGTCGCCGCGACACTGAGCACCTTGAACTTCAGCGGCTTCTGGCAGCTCCCGCATTCCAGCGCCTCCACCCGCCGGCCCTTCTCCGGCCGCTCGATGTCGATCGGATAGAGAGCAAACTGGCGGACGACATGGCTGCTGTGGATGTCCTTGGACACCATGTGCGCATATCTCAGACCTGGATACGGCCCCAATTCCCGCTTACCCATAGCAGCCTCCCTCTCGATTAAGACCCTTCCCTAAGCGGACGCTGAAGAAATCAGTAGAACTACGTAATCGGCTACGTATGTTCGCCGGTCGCGGAGTTGCCGCAGTGGCATCCTCTCCAAGGATCAAGCTTTGTGCCCCGGGGGCTGTCGCGCGTCGATGGCGGGAGCGCGGCGTTCGTAGCAGCGGGCGAGGCGCTGGAAGGCGTTCTGCCGGGCGTGGGTTCGTTCGACGTGCCAGCGTCGGCTCGCCTGGATCGACGCCTTCTCACCCTTGTGGGCGATCCGGCCGTGCAGACCGCGCTGGTCGAGCAGGGTCCGTGTCTTGTCCGAGTCGTGGTCGGCGTCCAGGGGCACGGTGATGTCGTTGGGCAGCGGGCCCAGGCTAAGTGCGCGGGACGGAGAGGTCTGGGTCGAGGATGTCGGCGAGGCGGGCTTGGGTCGTGGTGAGGTCGGTAAGCATCCGTCGGGCTTTGGGGCGGCCCCCGGTGGAGGGGTAGATCAGGACGGTTTCCTGGATGCTGGCGAGGTGTCCGAGGAGTTCGCGTACCGACATGGGTTCACCCGCGCCGGCTGCCTGGCGTCGCATCAAGTGGGCGACGGTCAGGGCGAGTACGCAGGTGAAGACGTGGATGCGGATGTTGTGGTCGGTCCAGTGGTGCATGGGCCCGAAGGAGACGACGTGAGGGTCCTTGAGCTGCCGGAAGGAGAATTCCGCGTCCGACTGGGAGCGGTAGCCGGCCACGATGTCGGCGATCGTCCAGTGGTCGTGGTCGGTGACCAGGACACGCTTGCCGAAGATCTCGTTCTCCAGGGCTCGGCGGGCCCTGGCGTCGATGTGCCAGGCCAGGCGGAGGTCCTTGGGGGTGTTGCCGGTCAGGTCGGTGGTGGTGACGCGGGTCCCAGGGGTCCTTGGTGATCGCGGAGACCTCGGCCCGGACCTGCTCCGGGGCCCGGCGGGTCCGGCCTCGGGCCAAGGTGGCGGCGAGGTCGCCGAGCCGGGCCTCGGCCTTGGCGAGGGTCTGGTCGAAGCCGCGGTGCTGGGCGGTGTGCAGGGCGGGCGAGTGGGTGAGGACGACGCGGTGGTCCCGGCCGTAGACGGTGCGCCGGGTCTCCAGCGCCGTAAGGCCCCCGAAGCGCGGCTCGTCCACCAAACGTCGGGCGCTGGCGGGTCGCTTGAGCAGGTCGGTGCAGTCCGAGGGTGGGATCGAACCGACGAAGTGCAGGTGGGACTCATCGAGGTGGGCGAAGTCGGCGACGGAGTTCTGCCCGGCGTCGAACACCACGGTGATCTCGCCCGGCACCGTGTCGCCGGCGGCCAATTCCGCGTGCCGGGTGCACAGTTCGTCGATCATCGTGGTGAACTGGGTGGCGTCGGGCCGGTTACCGGGGTAGGCGTGGGAGAGCAGGGGCACGCCGCCGTCGCGGGTGACGACCAGCCCGAGCCCGACCAGGCGCAGGTCGGCGCGCTTCTGCTTGGCCTTGCCGCGCTGGGCGATGGGGGCCTTGCCGTTCGCGGTGTCGATGTAGGTGGCGAAGTTAGTCATGTCCAGCGCGAGGGCCGACACGTCCAGGTTCGAACTCCTCGATCATGCGCACGGTGATCCGCCGCTCGATCTCGGTCAACGCCGCAAGCGGCACGTTCCGCGTTGCGTCCCAGAACCGGCGGTGGTCCAGCGCGGCGGCCGGGACCCGGGTGAACCGGTCGGCCGCCGTGGTCGCCCACCAGTCGGCGAACGCCGCCTTCGAGCACGGGGCCACCACCCGGTTCAGTGCGGCCAGCGCGAGGTAGGTGCCTGTGCTCGCCGCAGCGTCCGCGCGACGCGCACCGACCACGGCATCGACGATGCCTGCCACGTCCAGCCGGTCCAGGACCCGCCATACCGAGGCCACGTCCCCGAACGCGAGGTGACGGCTGCGCTGCGGCAACGTTGCCCCTTCCCGGGCGGTCATCGCGGACGCGATCTCCTCGGCAGTGCCCAGGTAGCGTTCTGACACCCGCTTGGGCTTGCCGTCCACACGCGCCATCTCACGGAGGTAGTAGTACGTCCCCCCGTTGACCTTCTTCGCGTATAGGCTCGCCACAGCTTTAGGTCATACACCTTTCGAGGCGTCAGAAGCCACCCGAAGTACCTCGTTCGTGCAGGTCAACGCCCATTTGTAGGCCAGCACCCAGGCTCCGTGATCAACTTATCCAGGAAACTCTGGCTAGCGGGAATCACCAGATCCAAGCCCGTGCGTGTCTCTGCCCGGAGATCGCCTTGGATCCTGCAGAGCTGGCGGACAAACGGACAACTGTAAACCCCCGCCATAATTTCGGTTATGCGCTGTTGAGCTGTCCACGGACTATCGTCCAGCGTCATGTCGATCACCGGTTGGCGAGTGCATTTCATCGCCCGCCGTCCCGGAGGCACCATCGCCGGAGGCCTGCCTACCTGAGCCGGCTACGGGAGGAGAACTCCGACCTGCGCCGCACCCTCGCTCTGTACGAGGAGGCCATCCGCCAGCAGGTCCTCGAAAACGACGCCCTGCGCAGCGGCGGCACCGTTCTTCCACTGCCCAACCGCAGCATGCCCGCGCCACCCGGGCCGTCCTGAATCCGACACCCCCCGCAGGTGTCTGGCGTGCGAAAGGACGCTGGGCGTGGCGCGCAGCCGACTACTGATGATCAAGGGGAGTTCATCAAGGCGTGCGTGCCGACGACGTGCTCGTTCCCGCCCGGGTCGCATCCGCGCCCCAGCTGGCCAGCAGTCGCAGAGCCTCCGCCGACGGGGAGTTCGGTTCGGCGTGGTAGGTCACCAGCATCTGCTCGTGGGCGTCGGCCTGGTGGAACGACTCGAGGCGGAGATCGAGTTCGCCGACGAGCGGGTGGTGCAGGCGCTGGATACCGTGGCACTTCTCTTTGACGTCGTGGGTGGCCCACAGCCGCCTGAACTCCTCGCTCTTCACGGAGAGTTCGCCCACCAGCGCGGACAGCTGGGGGTCGTCCGGATGGGAGCCGGCGTCCATGCGCAGCTGAGAGACGACGTCGCTCGCTTTGTGCTCCCAGTCCATGAACAGGTCGCGGTACTCGGGCCTCAGGAACACCAGCCGCGCCCAGTTCTGTTCCCTCGCTGGCAGCTCGGCCCAGTCGCCGAAGACCGCCGCGGCCATCCGGTTCCAGACGAGGATGTCCGAGCGCCGCCCCACGAGGATCGCCGGAACACCGTCCATGGTGTCCAGCAGCGTCCGCAGGGGGCCCCGTACCTGGTGGGCGCGGACGGCCGGCTTCTTCTTCTGCTGCTTCGGCTTCGCCAGGTGCGTGAGGTGGGCGTGCTCGGCGTCGCTCAGCCTGAGCGCGCGGGCGATGGCGTCGAGGACCTCCGCCGACACGGTCCGCCCGTTGCCCTGCTCCAGCCGCGTGTAGTACGCCACCGACACCCCGGCCAGCTGCGCCAGCTCCTCGCGGCGCAGCCCCGGTACCCGCCGATACCGTCCGAAGCCCCGCAGCCCTACATCCTCTGGCTTCAGCCGGGCCCGCCGGGTGCGCAGGAACTCACTGAGCTCGGCACGCGGGTCCAGAGCGCCGGCGGCGGGCTCGTGCACCGGTTCGGGGTATTCGTCCATGCCTCGAGTATCCCCGGTCGGACGCACACCAGCCTGACCCAACCAGTGGTAGGCACCGCGCACGTACGCAATGCCGTGGCCTGGGTGGATGCCGGCCCGCCCGGGACGCTGGTCACCGTGCCCGGCCGGAAGGCAGCCGGGGCGTGGCTTGCATCAAGAACGGAGCACATCCCATGACCACAACACAGGGGACCGAGGCGAGGACGCACGGGACGGAAACGGCTGCGGAGGTGGTGGGCCGCCTTCGTGCGACGTTCAACACCGGCGTCACCCGCGGACTGGACTGGCGCGTCAACCAGTTGCAGCGGCTGCGGGCGCTGCTGGTCGAGAACGAGCAGGAGCTGATCGA
>NZ_JBHVDX010000338.1:0-7405 GCF_042802555.1 Streptomyces sp. NPDC057474
CCTGGAGGAGGCGCAGCCGGGCCGCCGCATAACCGCTGGGTCCCGAGTCCTCTGCATCCGTACGTACGTCCGTACTCGTCACCCAGCGACTCCTGTTCTTCTCTTCGATCAGAGCGCGTCCGGGCCGCGCTCGCCGGTCCGGACCCGAACGGCCGTCTCGACCGGGAGGGACCAGACCTTGCCGTCACCGATCTTGCCGGTGCGGGCGGCCTTGACGATGACGTCGATCAGCTGCTCGGCGTCGTCGTCCTCGGCGAGCACCTCGATACGGATCTTGGGAACCAGGTCGACCGTGTACTCGGCACCCCGGTACACCTCCGTGTGGCCCCGCTGCCGACCGTACCCACTGGCCTCGGTCACCGTAAGGCCGTGCACCCCGAAGGCCTGCAGGGCTTCCTTGATCTCGTCGAGCCGGTGCGGCTTGACGACCGCGGTGATCAGCTTCATGCCTCGACCTTCTTGCTCTCGGGGGCAGCGACGCTGCTCGTGGTGCTGGCGGAGATGTGCGAACCGGCCGCCGAGCTGAAGTCGTAGGCCGTCTCGGCGTGCAGGGCCTGGTCGACACCGGTGACCTCGTCCTCCTCGGACGCCCGGAAGCCGATCGTCTTCTGGATGGCGAAGGCGATGAGCCAGGTCACCACGAAGGTGTAGCCCATGACGGAGAAGGCACCCGTGGCCTGCTTGCCGAACTGGTCGAGACCGCCGATCCCGTCGGTGGCCAGGAAGCCGACCATCAGGGTGCCGAGCACACCGCCGACCAGGTGGACGCCGACGACGTCGAGGGAGTCGTCGTAGCCGAGCTTGTACTTGAGGCTGACGGCCCAGGAGCAGACGGCACCGGCCACGATGCCGATCAGGATGGCGCCGAAGGCGTTGACGTGACCGCCGGACGGGGTGATCGCGACGAGGCCCGCGACGGCACCGGAGCAGGCACCGAGGGTGGTGAACGCGCCGTGACGGATGCGCTCGTAGATCAGCCAGCCGATGATGGCCGCGGCGGTCGCGATCTGCGTGTTGATGGCCATGCGGGCGGTTGTGCCGTCGACACCGAGCCAGGAACCGGCGTTGAAGCCGAACCAGCCGAACCACAGCAGGGCAGTGCCGATCATGACCAGCGGCAGGCTGTGCGGCCGCATCGGGTCCTTCTTGAAGCCGATCCGCTTGCCCACGACGAGGACCGCGGCGAGCGCGCCGATACCGGCGTTGATGTGAACCGCCGTACCACCGGCGAAGTCGATGACGCCCAGCTCGAAGAGCCAGCCGCCCGGTGCCCACACCCAGTGCGCGACCGGGAAGTACACCAGGGTGACCCAGAACGCGACGAAGATCATCCAGGCGCCGAACTTGACGCGGTCGGCGAGCGCACCGCTCATCAGGGCCGGGGTGATGACCGCGAACAGCATCTGGAAGAGGATGAAGGCGAACGCGGCGATCTTGTGCGGTTCGCCGTTCGCGCCCGCGACGAAGCTGTCGACCGTGCTGGTGACGTCGATGCCCTTGAGGCCGATCGCGTCCAGGTTGCCGATGAAGCCGCCCTGGTCACCGCTGAAGGCGAGCGAGTAGCCGTACAGCACCCACAGGATGCTGACGATGCCCAGCGAGATGAAGGACATCATCAGCATGTTCAGCACGCTCTTGGCCCGGACCATGCCGCCGTAGAAGAGCGCCAGGCCCGGCGTCATCACCATGACGAGCGCCGCGCTGATCAATACGAATCCGGTATCTGTGCCGTTCAATGCCGGTATCTCCTCGTGGTCGGAACGGCCCGTGCGGATGCGGAAGCTTGGGGAGCTATCGGGGAGGGCCGACTGTGCTGAGGAGACTGACGCAGCACCGTTTCACAGGGAGTTTGGAAATGTTTCTTGGAGGTGACGAACACCCCCATCACGTTACAGACAGGTGAAACGTGAATCTCGGAGGATTCATCCCGTGTGGGGCCCAGCCTCTGCGGGGCCCTCGGCGGATAACGGTTTCGTATCCGATGGAACTTCCGGTGGAACCTCCCGAACGGACCGACCACGGCAGACCATCCGATGACCTGGCATGGGGGAGCCGAGTCGGGCAGTCGGGATGGCCGGCCGCGGCCGGAGTCAGTGGGGCCCGCGATACGCCGGGCCGGGGTCAGACCGCCTCGGCGGTCTCGGGGAGGTGGACGGCGAGCTGGTCGGTGAGATGGACGACCTCGGCGAGACCGCCGAAATCGCGTACGGCCGTGTCGACGGTCTTTCGGATACGGGTGTTGACTCGCTCGGAACGGACCTTGCCGGCGACGTCCATGGCCTGCTTGGCCATGGCCGCCCCCTGCTCGGGCTCACGCTGGAGCAGATGCACGGTGGCCATGCCGATGAGGTTCAGCGCGTACGACCGCTGGTGTTCGGTGTCCGTGGAGAAGAGCTCGACGGCCCGGCGCATCACGGGCTCGGCCAGGGACGCGTAGGTCGGGCTGCGGCCGGCGACATAGGCGAGGTCACGGTAGGAGTGGGAGTTCTCGCCGTGCAGCTCGGCCTCGTTGAAGAAGCGGATCCAGTCGGGGTCCGGGTCGTCCCACTCCTCGGCGTCGGCGAAGACGTCCTCGGCCATCCGGACGGCCCGTTTGCACTTTCCGGGCTGGCCCATGGTGGCGTAGGCGCGGGCCTCCATCGCATACAGCATCGACTGGGTACGGGGGCTCGCGCAGTCACGGCTGCCGTACTGGGCGAGATGGATCAGTTCGAGGGCGTCGTCGGGCCGGCCGAGGTGGATCATCTGGCGGCTCATGCTGGAGAGGACGTACGAGCCGAGGGGTTTGTCGCCCGCCTCCTTGGCCGCGTGCAGAGCCAGGACGAAGTACTTCTGGGCGGTGGGCTGGAGGCCGATGTCGTAGCTCATCCAGCCGGCCAGCTCGGCCAGCTCGGCGGCGACCTTGAACAGCCGCCGCGTGGTGGCCTCGGGCTGGGGCTCCTGGAGGAGGTCGGTCACCTCGTGGAGCTGGCCGACGACCGCCTTGCGGCGCAGACCGCCGCCGCACTGGGCGTCCCACTGCCGGAACATCGCCGTGGTGGACTCGAGGAGGTCCAGCTCCGGTTTGGAGAGCCGGCCGGCGCGGCGGGCGGCGGGCGACGGCTCGGGCTCCGCGCGCGGGGCGGGGGGCGAGGGGACGAGCCAGCGCTGCATCGGCTCGATGAGGGCCGGGCCCGCGGAGAGGGCGAGCGAGCTCCCGAGGAAGCCGCGCCGCGCCAGCATCAGGTCGCTGCGCGAGAACTCGCTGATCAGCGCCACGGTCTGCGGGCCGGTCCAGGGCAGGTCGACACCGGAGACGGACGGGGACTGATGTGCTGCGCGCAGCCCCAGGTCCTCCACGGCGACGACACAGCCGAACCGCTCGGAGAACAGCTCGGACAGGATCCGCGGGATCGGCTCGCGCGGGTTCTCCCCGTCGAGCCAACGCCGTACGCGCGAGGTGTCGGTGGAGATGTGGTTGGCGCCGATCTGACGGGCCCGGCGGTTCACCTGCCGGGCGAGCTCGCCCTTGGACCAGCCGCTGCGGACGAACCACGAGCCCAGCAGGTCGTTCGGGCGCTTGTCAGCGTTCGTGCCGCTTCCGCCGTTGCCGCCCACTGGAACGCCCCCATCCCTGAAACCACTGTGCGCTGTGTGCGCCAATCCCTGTGCGCCAAGCCCTACCAGAATGCCGGTTACCACGCCGTACGTCCGACCCTCGTCACCCATCGAACGGAAAGACGACTTGCCTCCGGCATACCCATAAGTGCATATACCCCCAGGTCCCGTGCACTTAAAGTAATCCTACGATCACGCGCCCGGCCACGGCGATTCCAGAAACGCCACCATTCGCCACCCCTTCGAATGAACTCACGACCGCCCGTACGCGATTCACTTGACACATGACGGCCGGGAGTGGGCGGAGCGATGCATTCAGGGGCGCGCGTCGTCGACCGCACCACCGGGGGTGCCGTAGTGCGCCGCCAATATGGAAGCAGAGCGTCGCATTCCGACTCCGTCGCGTAACCACCGGCGCGCTGGACCCGTTGGAGGGGGCATGGGCTTCACGATCGGCGGCATTCGGGAGATGCGATCCGGCACACGTCGGCGCGGCCGTTCCTCGGAATGCACGGCCGTGGCCGAGTTCACCGGCCTCTGGGGTTGGGACGTCGTCCCCGGCGCACGGACGGCCTCAGGCGCGTGCTCGTGCGGTAGGACCACCTGCTCCGCACCAGGCGCGCATCCACTCGACTTCGCGCCTCCCGTCCGCGCCGGAGCGACGCTCGACGAGGTGACCGAGGCCTGGGGCGAGTTTCCCGGTGCCTCCGTGATGTTGCCGGTGGGCCGCTCCTTCGACGTGATCGAGGTCGCCGAGTCGGCGGGCCGGCACGCCCTCGTCCGCCTCGAACGCATGGGCCTGCCCGTAGGCCCGGTGATCGCCACTCCCGAGGGCCGCGCCCACTTCTTCGTCGCCCCGGGCGCCGCCACCGAGCTGTCCACACTGCTCTACCGCATGGGCTGGGACGACCCGTCCGCCCTCGACCTGCACGGCCTCGGCCCGGGCAGCCATGTCACCGCCCCGCCCTCCGACCGAGGCGGCCTCGGCCCGGTCCGCTGGCTGCGCTCCCCCGCCCTCGACTCGGCGACGAAGCCGCCTGCCGCGCGACTGCTGCTGGGAACGCTGGCGTACGTGGCGCACAGGTCGCGGGCCTAGCCCCAGCTTCCCCATACGTACACAGCGAAGCGCCCGTCCCCGACTGCAGCTTGGGGCGGGCGCTTCTTCGAGGATCTACCAAATAGTTGTTAGGTAAATTCTCGTCTACCAAATAGTTGTTGGACAGATCCTCACTCGCCGATAAGCGCATCCACGAACGCCTCCGGCTCGAACGGTGCCAGGTCGTCCGCACCCTCTCCCAGGCCGACGAGCTTGACGGGTACGCCCAGCTCGCGCTGTACGGCGATGACGATGCCGCCCTTGGCAGTGCCGTCGAGCTTGGTGAGGACGATGCCGGTGATGTCGACGACCTCGGCGAAGACACGGGCCTGGACGAGGCCGTTCTGACCGGTGGTGGCGTCGAGGACGAGCAGGATCTCGTCCAGCGGCGCGTGCTTCTCGACGACGCGCTTGACCTTGCCGAGCTCGTCCATGAGGCCGGTCTTGGTGTGCAGCCGGCCGGCGGTGTCGATGAGGACGACGTCGGCGCCCTCCTCGATGCCCTCCTTGACGGCGTCGAAGGCGATGGACGCCGGGTCGCCGCCCTCGGGGCCGCGCACGGTACGGGCACCGACCCGCTCGCCCCAGGTCTGCAGCTGATCGGCGGCGGCGGCGCGGAAGGTGTCCGCGGCGCCGAGGACGACATTCTTGCCGTCGGCGACGAGGACGCGGGCGAGCTTGCCGGTGGTGGTGGTCTTGCCGGTGCCGTTGACGCCTACGACCATCACGATGCCCGGGGTGTCGAGCGGCGAGTCGGTGTTGACCACGCGGTCGAACTCGGGGACGAGGATCTTCAGTAGTTCCTCGCGCAGCAGAGTGCGCAGTTCGGCCGGGGTGCGGGTGCCGAGCACCCGCACGCGCTCGCGCAACCGTTCGACCAACTCCTGGGTGGGCTGCACACCGACGTCGGCGGTGAGGAGGGTGTCCTCGATCTCCTCCCAGGTGTCGTCGTCGAGGTGCTCGCGCGAGAGCAGCGTGAGCAGCCCCTTGCCGAGCGCGTTCTGCGAGCGGGAGAGCCTGGCGCGCAGCCGTACGAGACGGCCGGCGGTCGGCTCGGGGATCTCGATCGCGGGGGCGGTCGGCGGCTCCTCGACGGCGACGGGTGCCGTCGCCGTGGCGTCCGGGAGGTCCACCTCCTCGATCGTTCTGCGCGGTTCGTCGCGCGGTGTCTCGGCCTCGTCGCCGACATGCGGCTCGGCCGGAGGTGCGGTGATGTCGGGTGTCGTGGGGGGAGCCGGGGGCAGCGGCTTCTTCCTGCGGCTGCCTACGACGAGCCCGCCCAGCACGCCGAGCACGACCACGGCGATGACTAGAGCAAGAATGAGAGTTTCCATAACAGCCCCAGTATGGCGCGACGTCCCGTTTAGCCGTTCGTTGCACTTGTCGGACCACGGGTTCCCGGGCTGGTTCCAACCCGACTGGCGCTGACCGCGTAGGACCTGGTCGCTCGCCGAGCAACCGGGCGGCGTGAGCCAGGAACCCCCCTGACAGGGGAGGGTTCAAAACGCGTCCAGTATGCGAAAGGCGCGCCGGGTACGCGGAGAAGCGTCCCCAGGGTGTGTGACGGCCCATGCAGTGGGTCGTCACACACCCTCCTCTAGAAACCTGACACCTCGTCAGCTAACGTCCCCCTCCACAGCCGCCCGAAGGGGGTCCCCATGCCCGTCACGGTCGTCCGTTTCAACCTGGTCGAGCCCGGCGCCACGCCCGCCTCGCTCCGGGCCCGCTACCGGGCCGCCGTCGAGATGGCCGCGTACGCCGATGAGCAGGGCATCAGCACCGTGCAGACGGAGGAGCACCACGGGGTCGAGAACAACTGGCTGCCGTCGCCGTTCGTCTTCGCGGGAGCGGTGTTCGGGGCCACCCGGCGGATCGCGGTGACGGTGTCGGCCGTGATCGGGCCGCTGCACGACCCGCTGCGGCTGGCCGAGGACATCGCTGTACTGGATCTGGTGAGCGGCGGACGGCTGGTGACCGTCGCCGGGATCGGGTACCGGCCGGAGGAGTACGCGCAGTTCGACGTCGACTGGAAGGGGCGCGGCAAGCTCCAGGACGAGCTGTTGGAGACGCTGCTCCAGGCGTGGACCGGTGAGCCGTTCGCCTACCGGGGGCGCACGGTCCGGGTCACCCCACGTCCGGGCACCGAGCCGCATCCGCTGCTGCTGGTCGGCGGCTCCTCCAAGGCCGCGGCCCGCCGGGCGGCGCGCCTGGGTCTCCCCTTCTTCCCGAGCGCGCATCTGCCGGAGCTGGAGGCGTACTACAAGGAGCGGCTCGTCGAGTACGGCACCGAGGGCTGGACGATGATGCCCGCCGCCGAGACGCCGTTGCTGCACGTGGCGGATGATCCGGACCGGGCGTGGGCCGAGTACGGCGGGCACTTCCTGCACGAGGCGCGGACGTACGCCTCCTGGCAGTCGGCCGGCATCCGGTCGGCCGTGCGGTCGGGGGCGGCGACGGTGGCGGGGCTGCGCGCGGAGGGCGTGTACCGGATCGTCACCCCGGACGAGTGCGTGGCTCTGGGCCTGGACAACTACGTACTGCATCCGCTGGCCGGCGGGATGCCGGTCGAGGAGGGGTGGCGCGGGCTTCGGCTGTTCGCCGAGCGGGTGCTGCCACGCCTCGACCGCTGAGCGATCACCGCACCCCTCGATGCGGCGAACCGCCGTCCCGGCCCGCTCAGTGGTCGGGCCGGGACGGCGGAGGGGTACGAGG
>NZ_JBHVDX010000339.1:0-7363 GCF_042802555.1 Streptomyces sp. NPDC057474
GGCCCCCTCTCGTGAGGGGGCCACGGCCGACGTACGGTCACGGGTTCAGGCCGCGACCGGCTCCTTCGTCTCCGCCTCGGCGGCTGCGGGAGCGGACTCGGGCGTCGTGCCCGCCGGGGCCTTGCGCATGCCCTTCAAGGCGATGACCAGGCCGGCCGTGACCGCCGTACCGACCGCGATGGCCAGCAGGTAGAGGAACGGCTTGCCGATCAGCGGGGTGACCCAGATGCCGCCGTGCGGGGCGCGCAGGGTCGAGCCGAAGGCCATGGCCAGCGCGCCGGTGACCGCGCCGCCCGCCATCGAGGCGGGGATCACGCGCAGCGGGTCGGCGGCCGCGAACGGGATCGCGCCCTCGGAGATGAACGAGGCACCGAGCACCCAGGCCGCCTTGCCGTTCTCGCGCTCGGCGGTGGTGAACAGCTTCTTGCGGATCGTGGTGGCGAGGGCCATGCCCAGCGGCGGGACCATGCCGGCCGCCATGACCGCCGCCATGATCTTCATCGCGGAGTCGCTGGGGTCCTGCACGGCGATACCTGCGGTGGCGAAGGCGTACGCGACCTTGTTGACCGGGCCGCCCAGGTCGAAGCACATCATCAGGCCGAGGAGGACGCCGAGCAGGATCGCGTTGGAGCCGGAGAGGCCGCTCAGCCAGTCGGTCATGCCCTTCTGGGCATCGGCGATGGGCTTGCCGATCACCACCAGCATCAGGAAGCCGACGACCAGCGACGAGATCAGCGGGATCACGACCACCGGCATGATGCCGCGCAGCACCGGCGGGATCTTGATCCGCTGGATACCGAGGACGACGGCGCCGGCGATCAGACCGGCGGCCAGACCGCCGAGGAAACCGGCGTTGATGTTGGCGGCGATCATGCCGCCGACGAAGCCCGGCACGAGACCGGGCCGGTCCGCCATGCCGTACGCGATGTAACCGGCGAGGACGGGGATCAGGAAGCCGAAGGCCACGACGCCGATCTGGAACAGCAGCGCCGCCCAGCTGTCGACCTGGAGCCAGACGAAGTGCTCGGTGACCGGCTTGGCCTTGTCGATCTCCCAGCCGCCGAGCGCGAACCCGAGAGCGATCAGCAGACCGCCCGCCGCGACGAACGGGACCATGTAACTGACGCCGGACATCAGCCACTTGCGCAGCTTGGTGCCGTAGCCCTCGCCGGGCTCGCCGGCGCGGTCGACCGGGGTGCCGGGGCGAGCGGACGTCGTGACCTCGCCGCGCTCGGCCTTGCCGCGGACCTCGGCGATCAGTGCGGCGGGGCGGCTGATGCCCGCCTTCACGCCGACGTCGACGGTGGGCTTCCCGGCGAACCGGTCCTTCTCCCGTACGGGCACGTCGTGGGCGAAGATCACGCCGTCGGCGGCGGCGATGACCGCCGGGTCGAGGCGGGAGAAGCTGGCCGAGCCCTGCGTCTCGACGACGATCTCGACGTCACCGGCGTCCCGGCCCGCGTTCTCCAGCGACTCGGCGGCCATGTAGGTGTGCGCGATGCCAGTGGGGCAGGAGGTGACGGCGACGACACGGAAGGGGCGGGCCTCGGCGGGGGCGGCCTCTTCGGGGGCGGTCGGCGCCGGCGTCGTGCTGACCGCGGCGGCGTCGGGGGAGGCCGTTCCGCCCGACGCCGCCGCGGAGTCTTCGGTGCCCTCGGTGGGCTGCGCGTCCTCGTCGCCCCGGATGAGCGCGGCGGCGCGGGCCGCGTCGTCCACGGCGCGGAGCGCGTCCGTGAACTCGGTGTTCATCAGCTGGCGGGCGAGGGAGGACAGGATCGTGAGGTGGGCGTCGTCCGCGCCCGCCGGGGCGGCGATCAGGAAGATCAAATCGGCGGGGCCGTCGGGCGCGCCGAAGTCGACGCCGGCCGCGCTGCGACCGAAGGCGAGGGTCGGCTCGGTGACGTGTTCGCTGCGGCAGTGCGGGATGCCGATGCCGCCGTCGAGGCCGGTCGGCATCTGCGCCTCACGGGCGGCCACGTCGGCGAGGAAGCCGTCCAGGTCGGTGACCCGGCCCTTCGCCACCATGCGCTCGGCGAGGGCACGCGCCGCCGCTTCCTTCGTATCGGCGGACAGGTCGAGATCGACCAGGTCCGCGGTGATCATCTCGCTCATCGCGGGCTCCTTCGCACGCGTATCGCCCGGGGGGTGTGGTGGGCGGGGGTGGGGACGGAAGTGTGGGGGGTGCGGGCCACGGGGGCCGACCAGGGGAGGGAGAGGCGTGGGGCGGCGGGTAAGGAAAAACGAGGGTTCGTTCGCGGACTGCCGGAGCAGGCGGAGCGAAGTGCGGGCCGGCGACCAGAACGACGGTTCGTTCGCGAGGCGCCGAGGCCGAGGCCGAGGCCGACGCCGACGCCGACGCCGACCAGGCGAGGTTCGGGCCGGCCGCCAGGACGAAGGTTCGTTCCCGCTCCGCCCCGACCCCCGGGCCGCTCCCCACCCCCGCCGCCAGAACGACGGTTGGTCCGTGATCTCCCGCTCATGACACCGGCTCTTTCAGGACCCGGTCCACCGGCACCTCCGACGTCACCGTCACCGCCGCCGGGTCCAGATCGCCCGGCGTCGGCATGACGCTTCCCGGTAGCTGCACGGCGGCCGCGCCGTGGGCGACCGCGGAGGCCAGTGCTTCGGGGCCGTGACCGCCGGCGATGAGGAAACCGGCGAGGGAGGAGTCGCCGGCGCCGACGTTGCTGCGGACGGCGTCGACGTGGGCGGTGCCGAACCAGGCGCCCGAGGCGTCGACGAGGAGTTGTCCGTCGGCGCCGAGGCTGGCGAGGACGGCGTCGGCGCCCATCTCGCGGAGCTCTTCCGCGGCCTTGACGGCGTCGCCGACCGTGGCGAGGGGGCGGCCCACGGCTTCGGCGAGTTCCTTGGCGTTGGGCTTGACGACGTCCGGGCGTTCGCGGAGTGCGGCGAGCAGGGCCGGGCCGGAGGTGTCCAGGGCGATGCGGGCGCCGGCCGCGTGGGCGCGGGCGACGAGTTCGGCGTACCAGGACGGGGCGAGGCCGCGCGGGAGGCTGCCGCAGCAGGCGATCCAGGAGGCGTCGGCGGACTGGGCGCGGACGGTCTCCAGGAGGAGTTCCTGCTCGGCGGCCGACAGTTCCGGACCCGGCGCGTTGATCTTCGTCAGGACGCCGTCGGCCTCGGCGAGGGCGATGTTGGAGCGGGTCGCCCCGGCCACCGCCACCCGCGCGACCTCGATGCCCTGCGCGTCGAGCAGGTCCGCGACCAGCGCGCCCGGCGCTCCGCCCAACGGCAGTACGGCCACGGTGCGCCGGCCGGCGGCGGCGACCGCCCGGGAGACGTTGACGCCCTTGCCGCCCGGGTCCATGCGTTCGCCGGTGGCCCGGATGACCTCACCGCGGTCGAGGGAGGGGACCTCGTACGTGCGGTCGAGGGACGGGTTCGGGGTGACGGTGAGGATCATGAGCGGTCTTTCCGGCCGTTGGTCCGGGGGTCGTCGGTCCGGCCCGCGGCGGAGCCGCCGATGGGCTCAGTGCCCGGGACACGCAGCACTTCGGTGCCCTTGTGTTCGATGGCGAGGGCGTCTTCGGGGCTCAGCCCGCTGTCGGTGATCAGCAGGTCCACGTCGCTCAGGTCGCCGAAGCGGGCGAAGTGCTCCTGACCGTGCTTGGAGGAGTCGGCGAGCAGCACCACGCGCCGGGCGGCGGCCATCGCCGCCCGCTTCACGGCGGCCTCGGCGAGGTCGGGGGTGGTCAGGCCATGGTCGGCGGAGAAGCCGTTGGCCGCCACGAACAGGACGTCGGCGCGGATCTCGCCGTAGGCCCGGAGCGCCCAGGCGTCCACGGCGGCGCGCGTACGGTGGCGGACGCGGCCGCCGACCAGGTGGAGCTGGATTCCCGGGTGGTCGGCGAGGCGGGCCGCGATCGGCAGGCTGTGCGTGACCGCGGTGAGCGCGGCCTCCAGCGGGATGGCGGCGGCGAGGCGCGCGATCGTCGTACCGGCGTCGAGGACGATGGTGCCGTCGCTCGGCAGTTCGGCGAGGGCGGCCTGCGCGATACGGTCCTTCTCGTCGGCCGCGGTGCCCTCGCGCTCGGCGAGGTCGGGCTCGAAGTCCAGGCGGCCGGCGGGGATCGCGCCGCCGTGCACCCGCTGGACGAGGCCGGCGCGGTCGAGGGTCTTCAGATCCCGGCGGATCGTCTCCGCCGTGACCTGGAACTCCTCCGCCAGCGACACCACGTCCACCCGGCCGCCGTCACGTGCAAGCCGGAGGATCTCCTGCTGCCGCTCCGGTGCGTACATGTCCGTTCGCCTCCGACCGATGCCCGATTCTGTGGTTTCGCTCGGAGGCTACGCCCGGATTTCCAAAAAGTAAACAGGTTCGGGCGCGGCACAGACACGGACGGACATGATCGGGCTTGCGACGAGACCGGGCCCCGCACCTCGGAGGTGCCGGGCCCCGCTCTCGTCGCCGTCAGCTTCGGCTCGCCGCCGTCGGCTCGCGCCGTAAGCGCGCCGACCTGCCGCCGGTCAGCGCACCGCCGAGTCGGTCTCCGCGGACGCCGACTCGGCGGTGTCCACGGACGCCGACTCGGCGGTCTCCGCGGCGGGTCGCCCCGGCAGGGCGAACATCAGCAGGAAGATCGCGATCAGGACCGCGGCCACCCAGCCGAGCGCGTACTCGAAGGCGTCCACGAAGGCGGGGCCGATCTCGGCCGGGGCGAGGTGGTCGTCCATGACGCCGAAGAAGACGACGGCGACCAGCCCGAGGCCCAGCGCGTTGCCCATCTGCTGGACCGTGCTGATCAGCCCGGACGCGGAACCGGCGTGCTCACGCGGGACTCCGGAGAGGATCGCGTCGGTCAGCGGGGCGACGATGAGCCCCATGCCCGCACCCATCACGACCAGCGGGAACGCCATCTGCCAGGAGGTGATGGCGAGGCCGTACCGTGCCGACTCCGCCAGGTACAGGAGCACCCCGGCCGCCATCAGCAGGGCGCCCGACTGGAGGACCTTGCGGCCGAAGCGCGGGACGAGCTTCTGGACCGAGACCCCGGCCGCGACCGAGACGGCGATGGAGAACGGGATGCCGGTGAGGCCGGCCCGCAGGACGCTCCAGCCGAGGCCGGTCTGCAGGTAGAGGGTCCAGACGAGGAAGAAGACGCCGAGGGCGATGCCGAAGACGGTCTGTACGGCGATACCGGCCGCGAAGCTCTTCACCTTGAACAGCGACAGTTCGATCAGCGGGGATCCGTCGCGCGCGGTCTTGCGCCGCTCGTACGCCACGAGCGCCGCGAACACGGCCAGCGAGCCGGCCATCGAGACGTACCCCCACAGCGGCCAGTCCAACTCACGGCCCCGGGTGAGCGGGTAGAGCAGCATCAGCAGGCCGGCGGTGACGAGGGCGACGCCCACGAGGTCCAGCTTCAGGGCGTACGGGGCCTTGGACTCGGTGATGAAACGGCGGCCCAGGATCAGGCCCGCGATGCCGACCGGGAGGTTGATCAGGAAGATCGCCCGCCATTCGAGGCCGAGCGGGTTCCACTCGATGAGCAGGGCGCCGAGCAGCGGGCCGGAGACCGCGCCGAGGCCCACGATCGCGCCGAACAGTCCGAAGACCTTGCCCCGCTCGTGCGCCGGGAAGGTCGCGTGCACGATCGACAGCACCTGCGGCACCATCAGCGCGGCGGTCGCGCCCTGCGCGATCCTCGCCGCCACCAGCATCTCCGGGTTCGCCGCGAGGCCGCACAGCGCGGAGGCGACCGTGAAGCCGCCGATGCCGAGGAGGAAGATCCGCCTGCGGCCGTGGATGTCGCCGAGCCGGCCGCCGGTGACGAGGCCTGCGGCGAAGGCGAGGGCGTAGCCGGCGGTGATCCACTGGATCTGGCTGAACGTGGCGTGTTCGCTTCGCTGGATGGAGGGGATCGCGATGTTGACGATGGTGACGTCTACGAGGTCCATGAAGGCGGCCGTCATGACGATGGCGAGGGCGATCCAGCGTCGGGCTCCGCCGGGGGGTGCCGTGTTCAGCGCCGTTGAGGTGGTTGCCGTCGGCTCGCTGCGGGTTGGCTGTGGCTGGTCGCGCTCACGCGGCGGGGTCGCGGATGTAGCAGAGGTAACTGCCCCACGCCCCTTCAGGGCGCTCGTGGTGGAGGTCATGCGCTGAAAGTAGAGGACCAGTAGGTCAGATCGTGTCCTATTTCTGCGGCATCCTCGGGCTTATGACCACTGACACTCCGGCGCGACTCCTTCAACTCCTCTCCCTCCTCCAGACACCTCGCGAGTGGCCCGGTGGTGAACTCGCCGGGCGGCTCGGGGTTTCGCGGCGGACCGTTCGTCGGGACATCGATCGACTGCGGGAGTTGGGGTATCCGGTGCAGGCGTCGAAGGGGGCGGAGGGCGGATATCGGCTGGTGGCGGGGAAGGCGATGCCCCCGCTCGTGCTGGACGACGAGGAGGCCGTGGCGATCGCGGTGGGGTTGCGGGCCGGGGCCGGACACGCGGTGGAGGGGGTGGACGAGGCGTCCGTACGGGCGCTCGCCAAGCTCGAACAGGTGCTGCCGTCGCGGTTGCGCCACCGGGTCTCCACGCTGCAGGCCGCCACCACTCCCCTGACCAGCGGCGACGGAGCGACCGTCACACCCGAGACGTTGACCGTGATGGCTTCGGCGGTGGCGGGTCAGGAGCGGCTGCGCTTCGCCTACCGTTCCGGCGACGGGACGGACTCGCGGCGCCACTGCGAGCCGTACCGGCTCGTCTCGACCGGCCGCCGTTGGTACCTCGTCGCGTACGACCTCGACCGCGCCGACTGGCGCACCTTCCGGGTCGACCGGGTCGAGGAACCCTTCGCCACGGGCGCCCGGTTCACGCCGCGCGAGCTGCCGACGGGGAGTGCGGAGGAGTATCTGAAGCAGTCGATGTACCGGCGGCAGGAGACGTACGAGTTCGACGTCACCTTCGCCGCGCCCGCCGAGTTCATCGCGGCCCGGCTCCCCCGCTGGTTCGGAACGCCCGAACCCGTCGACGAGCACAGCTGCCGGCTACGGGCCTCCGTCGGCGACTCCGTGGAGTGGCTGGCCGTACGGCTCGCCGTGGTCGACTGCGACTTCACCGTGCACGAGCCGCCGGAACTGGTCGGCTACGTACGGGAGTTGGGCGCGCGGCTGGCTCGGGCGGCGGGCGGAGCAGAGGGGTGAGGAGCGGGGCGCCGGGCCTCTGACGTGTGAATATGGCACTCACCACGCCTCGGGCGGAGATGCCTCTGTGGCACAATCTGCCGTTCGGGTCACCCCGGGGTTCAGGTCCGGGGTGGCCCTTTGGTCTGCCCGTCCCGGACGCCCTCGGGTCGGTCCGTTCCGGCGGATGCGGAAAAGGAGCCGGGCTCCGGCGCCGGGGGGGTGGCGCC
>NZ_JBHVDX010000340.1:0-7354 GCF_042802555.1 Streptomyces sp. NPDC057474
GTTGATAGGCCAGATATGGAAGCCTGGTAACGGGTGGAGTTGACTGGTACTAATAGGCCGAGGGCTTGTCCTCAGTTGCTCGCGTCCACTGTGTTAGTTCTGAGACAACGAACAGTTGTCGGCTCAGAGCAGAACATCCAACTGAAAAGTGTGCTTGTTCGCTCGAAACCAATAGGGTTTCGGTGGTCATAGCGTGAGGGAAACGCCCGGTTACATTTCGAACCCGGAAGCTAAGCCTTACAGCGCCGATGGTACTGCAGGGGGGACCCTGTGGGAGAGTAGGACGCCGCCGAACAATCTTTGAAGGACCCCTGGTCACCAGCGTACAGCTGGGACCAGGGGTCCTTTTTTGCTTTTCCGGAGCGCGCCGGGTACCCGGCTGCGCGAGAATGACTTGCGGTACCGAAGACAGGAGTCACCATGTCCACCAACTCTCCCGACGATCGACCGGAGCGCGACCAGCGGCGACGGGACAGTGGTGACCGTGGCGGCTATCGCGGTGGACCGCGTCGGGACAACGACCGGCGCGAAAACGACCGTAGTGGTAACGGCCGTAGCGACGACCGCCGTGGTGATGACCGTCGAGGTGACGACCGCGGGGGCTTCCGGCGTGACGACAATCGTGGTGAGCAGCGCGGCGGCGGTGGATTCCGTGGACGGGATGACCGTCGTGAGGGCGACCGTGGGCCTCGCCCCGCCTTCCGGCGTGACGAGCGTCCCGCAGGTGCGGGTCCGCGTCGTGACGACCGCGATCGCGACCGTGGCTTCCGGCGGGACGGGGATCGGCCGGCCTTCCGCCGTGATGACCGGCGTGACGAGCGTCGTGGCGACGACCGGCGCGACAGCGGGGACCGTGGCGGCTTCCGCCGTGACGACCGTCCCGAGCGTCGTGAGGGTGACCGTCCCTCGTACCGTCGGGACGACGACCGCGGTGGTTTCCGTCGTGATGACAACCGTGGCGGTGAGCGCAGCGGTGGTTTCCGTCGTGATGACAGCCGTGGCGGTGAGCGCAGCGGCGGGTTCCGTGGGCGTGATGATCGCGGCCGCGACGACCGGCGTGGGGACGACCGCGGTGGGCGTCCGCCGTTCCGGCGTGACGACCGGCGTGACGACCGCGGGGGCGCGGACCGGCCGGTCTTCCGTCGTGACGACCGGCGTGACGACCGCGGGGGCGCGGACCGGCCGGTCTTCCGTCGCGATGACCGGCGTGACGACCGTCCCGAGCGTCGTGAGGGTGACCGGCCTTCGTACCGTCGGGACGACGACCGCGGTGGTTTCCGTCGGGATGACAACCGTGGCGGTGAGCGCAGCGGCGGCTTCCGTCGGGATGACAACCGTGGCGGTGAGCGCAGCGGCGGGTTCCGTGGGCGTGATGATCGTGGCCGGGACGACCGGAGCCGTGGTCCCCGTCGGGACGACCATGGGGGCCGACCCGGTGGTTTCCGTGACAGGGACGACCGGCGGGGCGGCGACGACCGGCGCGGTGGTGGACGTTTCCGTGACGAGCGGGACCGGGACCGTGAGCCGATCAAGCGGCTGCCGATCCCGGAGGACGTCACGGGCGAGGAGATCGACAAGGACGTGCGGCAGGAGCTGCAGAGCCTGCCCAAGACGCTCGCCGACGATGTCGCCAAGAACCTGGTGATGGTCGCGCGGCTCATCGACGAGGACCCCGAGGGCGCGTACGGCTACTCCAAGGTGGCTTTGCGGCTGGCGTCGCGTGTCGCTGCCGTGCGGGAGGCCGCCGGCTTCGCCGCGTACGCGAACCAGAAGTACAGCGAGGCGCTCGCGGAGTTCCGGGCGGCTCGGCGGATGACCGGCAACGTCGACCTGTGGCCTGTCATGGCCGACTGCGAGCGTGGTCTCGGGCGGCCCGAGAAGGCGCTGGACATGGCCGGGGCGCCCGAGGTGCACAAGCTGGACAAGGCCGGTCAGGTCGAGATGCGGCTCGTGGCGGCCGGCGCGCGGCGTGACATGGATCAGCTCGACGCGGCCATCGTGACGCTGCAGAGCCCGGAGCTGGCCTCCAACTCCGTACAGCCGTGGACCGCGCGCCTGCGGTACGCGTACGCCGACGCGTTGCTCGCGGCCGGGCGTGAGGGCGAGGCGCGGGAGTGGTTCGCCAAGGCCGTCGAGGCCGACAAGGACGGCAGTACGGACGCGTCGGACCGGCTCGCGGAAATGGACGGTGTCGAATTCGTCGACGCCCTCGACGACGAGGACGACGAGGACGACGAGAACAGGCACGTGGGTGACGAGGCGCCGCAGGGCGTGTCCGTCGCGGACGACCAGGCCGTCGAGGACAGCAAGGACAGCGACGCCGACGACGACGGCGTCACCGACGAGGACGACGACGCCGACGACGCCGACGACGCCGACGACGCCGACGATGTGACCGACGAGGACGACGACGCCGACGCCGACGATTTGACCGACGACGTCATCGACGCCCAGGACGACAAGGACTGACATCCGGCAGAGATGGTGAAGGGCGGGATCCCGTACATGGGGCCCCGCCCTTTTCGTATGCCGGTCTTCGGGAGGTGTTCCTTCAGAGATCCAGCGCGCGCAGCACCAGCCCCGACGCCGGCTTCGGGCCGAACGACGTGGATTTGCGGGGCATGGTGACGCCCTGGCGGGCGAGGTCGCGTACGACCTCCTCGCGGACCGGGTGCATGAGGACGGCCGTGCCGCCGTCGCGTTCGGCCTTCTCGACGGTTGCGGCCGTGTCATGGATGTAGGCGACGTGGGCCGGGGAGTCCTCGGGGATGTGCCAGACGTCGGCGAGGAGCGTGGCGTGCAGGACGGTCGCGTCGAGGGTCCGCCAGGCGGCCGGGCGGTCTGCGGGGATCGTACGGGTGAGGAGTTCCGGGTCCGGGCGGTCGACGAGGTGGAAGGAGCGGTCGCCCGCGAGGAGGAAGGCGTTGCCGGCGGCGGCCGCGTCCGCCAAGGCCTCCAGGGCCTCGGAGAGCGGGACGTCGAGGCGTCGTACGCGGAACAGGCCGGCCAGGGCGGTCAGGGCGTCGAGGACCGGGAGTTGGTGGAGGAGGCGGTGGATCGCGCGGACGCGGAGGGGGTAGCGGACGGTGTCCACGAGGAGGACCAGGCCGTAGTCCCAGGGGCTGGGGGAGGGGTGCTCCGTGCGGAGCCGTAGGTACGTCGCCCAGCGGTGGTGGCCGTCGGCTATCAGGGCCTGGTGGTGGGCGAGGTCCGACTGGATCTCGGCGAGGTCGGCGGGGTCGGTGACCGCCCAGAGGCGGTGGCTGAAGCCGTCCTCCGTGGTCGTGGCGAAGAGAGGGGCGCCTTCCGTGGTGCGCTCGACCACGGCTGTCGCCCCCGCCGTGGCGCCATTGCCCCGGTAGGTCAGGAGCAGGGGTTCCATGTTGGTGGAGGTGGCGCGCATCAGGGCCGCGCGGTCCGCGATGACGTGGGGGATGACGTCCTCGTGGGGGAGGACCACGCCGGCGGAGGGCTCCGAGAGGCGCAGGGCGCCTATGATGCCGCGCTGGAGGATGGTGCCGTCCGCCTGCTCGTAGACGTAGAGGCCGGGCTCCCTGTCGGGGGCGAGGACGCCGTCGGCGAGCCAGCGGCGCAGGGTGTCGGCCGCCTGTTCGTCGCGGGCGGCGGGTGTTCTGGCCTGGGGGAGTATCAGGCGGACGATGTTGTGCGGATCGGCGGATTCGAGGTGGAGCAGACCGTCCGGCCGTACGACCACGTCGTACGGCGGTGATGTCACGGCAGCCAGGCTGCCGACCCGGTCGGGGTCGTAGCGAAGCCCCCGGAACGGGGTCAGTTCGAGGCCGCTGCGCGCCGGGATCTCCTCCGCGGGACCTGCGTAGTTCATTGATGCATCGTATGGGTGTCAGTGCCGTGAGGGATGATCGGAGAAAGCGACCTAACCGATTGTTGACCGACCGGGCGACCGACCGATGGACCGAGCGAGGAGCAGAGTGCAATGAGCCAGGTAGTCAGGACGCGGCCCGACGGCATTGGGCAGGCCCTGAGCGAGGCGTACGACACGGCGCTGCTCGATCTGGACGGGGTGGTGTACGCGGGCGGCAGTGCGATCACGTACGCCGTGGAGTCCCTGGGTACGGCGCGGGCGGGCGGTATGCACCTCGCGTACGTCACGAACAACGCGCTGCGGACGCCCGAGACGGTGGCCGCGCATCTCACGGCGCTCGGCATACCGACCGGGGCCGGTGACGTCATCACCTCGGCGCAGGCCGTGGCCCGGCTGATCAGCGAGCAGGTGCCCGCCGGTGCGCGGGTGCTGGTCATCGGCGGTGAGGGGCTGCGGGTGGCGCTGCGCGAGCGGGGGCTTGAGCCGGTCGAGTCGGCGGACGACGATCCGGTGGCCGTGGTGCAGGGGTACGGCGGTCCCGAGCTGCCCTGGGGGCGGTTCGCGGAGGCCAGCTACGCCATCGCGCGCGGGGTGCCGTGGTACGCGTCCAACACCGACCTGACGATTCCGAGCGCGCGGGGTATCGCGCCTGGCAATGGGGCGGCGGTGCAGGTGGTCCGGATCGCGACCGGGGCCGAGCCGCGGGTGGCGGGCAAGCCGCTGCCCCCGATGCACCGGGAGACGATCCTGCGGACGGGCGCCGAGCGGCCGTTGGTGGTCGGGGACCGGCTGGACACGGACATCGAGGGCGCGTTCAACGGGGAGGTCGACTCGCTGCTCGTGCTGACCGGTGTGACCGACGGCGCGCAGTTGCTGGCCGCGCCCCCGCAGCACCGGCCGACGTATGTCGACGCCGATCTGCGGGGCATGCTCACCGGGCAGCCGGAGGTCGTCGTGGCGGGCGCGGGCTTCCGCTGCGGTGGCTGGACGGCGACGGCAGGCGGAGAGCGGCTGGAACTGGACGGCGAGGGCGAGGCGCTGGACGGGCTGCGGGCGCTGTGCGCGGCGGCTTGGACAGCTGCCGGGGAGGGCTCGTGCGAGCTGGACGGGGGGAAAGCGCTGGCACGGCTGGGGCTGTGAGTCGCCGGGGCCTGCGGGGTTTCGGTGGGCCGTGCGGTGAACGTGGCCTGCGTGAGCGGGTTGCCTACCGTACGTCCGTACGTCCGCGCGGTGTTCGCGGACGCGATCGAGCCAAAAGTGGAGGATAGGCTAACCTAACCAGGTGTTGGTCGACAGTCCTCCTGAACCGAGCGCGGAGACCGCCCCCGCGCCCCCGAACCGCCGGGCGATACGAGCCGTCGGGCTCCTCGTGTCCCTCGTGATCCTCGCCCTGGTCGCCCTGGCGAGTATCGCGATCGGTGCGAAAGAGCTGTCTCTGGAGCAGGTGTGGCACGGCTTGTTCGAGGACACGGGGACGTACGGCGACGCCGTGGTCGGGGAGCGGATCTCACGCACTCTCCTCGGACTGCTCGCGGGGGCCGCGCTCGGGCTGGCCGGTGCCGTGCTCCAGGCGCTCACCCGGAACCCGCTGGCCGACCCGGGACTGCTCGGCATCAACGCGGGCGCGTCCGCCGCGGTGGTCACCGCCATCACCTACTTCGGCGTCACCTCGCTGAGCGGGTACGTGTGGTTCGCGTTCGCCGGTGCGGCCGTGGTCGGGGCGCTGGTCTGGTTCCTCGGCGGCAGCCGGGGCGCGACGCCGGTGCGCCTCGCGCTCGCGGGCACAGCGATCAGTGCCGCCCTGTACGGCTATCTGCAGGCCGTGATGATCATGGACGACGCGGCTCTCTCCAAGATGCGCTTCTGGACGGTCGGTTCGCTGGCCTCGGCGACCGACGAGACCATCACCCAGGTACTGCCGTTCCTGGCCGTAGGCACGGTCGTCGCGCTGCTGCTCGCCCGGCCGCTGAACGCGATGGCCATGGGCGACGACACCGCCCGCGCGCTCGGTGCCAACCTCAACCGCACCCGGGCGCTGTCCATGGGCGCCGCCACCGTGCTGTGCGGTGCCGCGACCGCCGCCTGTGGGCCGATCGTCTTCGTCGGGCTGATGGTCCCGCACGTCGTACGGTCCTTCACCGGGCCCGACCTGCGCTGGATCCTGCCGTACGCGACCGTCCTGTCACCTGTGCTGCTGCTCGGCGCCGATGTCCTCGGTCGCATGGTGGCGCGGCCCGCGGAGCTTCAGGTCGGCATCGTCACCGCGATCCTCGGCGGGCCGGTCTTCATCTTTCTCGTACGACGGCGGAGGACGGCGCAGCTGTGAAGACGCAGGTCATGAGGAAGACACAGGTCATGAGCAAGTCCGCCGCACGCGACCGCGCGGTCCGCACCCCCGGCGGGCTGTCGGTCTGGCTGGACGTACGGGCGTTCACCGTCGTCGTCCTGCTGCTGGTGGCGGCGCTGACCGCGAGTGTCGTGCTGATCGGGACCGGTGACTTCCCGATCCCGGCCGGCGACGTCCTGAAGACGCTGCTCGGCAACGGCGACGCGGGCCAGGAGTTCATCGTCAACGAGCTGCGGCTGCCAAGAGTTCTGGTCGGGCTCCTTGTCGGGGCCTCGCTCGGGCTCGGCGGGGCGCTGTTCCAGTCCATCTCCCGCAATCCGCTGGGCAGTCCGGACGTGCTCGGCCTCTCGCAGGGTGCCACCGCCGGGGCGCTGGTCGTCATCGTGCTGTTCTCCGGGAGCGCGAACCAGGTGGCCCTCGGGGCGCTCGTCGGCGGTCTGGTCACCGGCCTCGCTATCTATGTGCTGGCGTGGAAGCGGGGCGTGCACGGTTACCGGCTCGTGCTGGTCGGTATCGGCGTCTCCGCGATCGTGACGGCGGTCAACGGCTATCTGATCACCAAGGCCGACCTCGTCGACGCGGCCCGCGCGGTCGTGTGGATGACCGGATCCCTCAACGGCCGTGACTGGGCCCAGGTCTGGCCGCTGCTGATCATGTGCGCGATCCTCGTGCCGCTGGTGCTCGGCAACGCGCGCGGGCTTCGGATGATGGAGATGGGCGACGACGTGTCGTACGCCCTCGGGGTGAGCGTCGAGCGCGTACGGCTGCTGCTGATGGTGTCGGCCGTGCTGCTCACCGCCGGGGCCACCGCGGCCGCCGGGCCGGTCAGCTTCGTCGCCCTCACCGCGCCGCAGCTCGCCAAGCGGCTGACCCGCTCGCCCGGCCCGAACCTGGTGCCCGCGATGTGCATGGGCGCGACCCTGCTGATCGTCGCCGACTGGGCGTCGCAGCGGGCCTTCGGGGCCGACCAACTGCCCGTCGGCGTCGTCACCGGAGTGCTCGGCGGCGTCTATCTGCTGTGGCTGCTGGTCACCGAGCGGAAGGCCGGGCGGATATGAGTCGCCCCGACCCGAACGGGCCGGTGTCGGAAGGCCCGAAGTCGCGCGGGCCGGTGTCGGAAGGCCCGAAGTCGCGCGGGCCGGAGTCGGAAGGCCCGAAGTCGC
>NZ_JBHVDX010000341.1:0-7351 GCF_042802555.1 Streptomyces sp. NPDC057474
CCGCCCGTAAGGGGCGGTAGGGGCGAAACGGCTTGACTCAGCCCAGCCGGGCCTCCAGCTCGGCCACGATCTCGTTCACGCCGATGGCGACCTGCTCGCCGGACTCCATGTCCTTGAGCTGGACGACGCCCTCGGCGAGGTCGCGCTCCCCGGCGACGATCGCGTACCGCGCGCCGCTCCGGTTTGCGTTCTTCATCGCGCCCTTCAGGCCCTTCGCGCCGTACGAGAAGTCGGCCGCGATGCCCACCTTGCGCAACTCGGTGACCTTGGCGAAGAGGAGTCGGCGGGCGTCCTCGCCGAGCGGGACGGCGAACACGCTGGTGGCGGCGGGGAGTTCGAGCTCGATGCCCTCCGCCTCCAGGGCCAGGACCGTGCGGTCGACTCCGAGGGCCCAGCCGACCGACGGCAGCGCGGGGCCGCCGATCATCTCGGACAGGCCGTCGTAGCGCCCGCCGCCGCCCACCGCGGACTGGGAGCCGAGACCGTCGTGGACGAACTCGAAGGTCGTACGCGTGTAGTAGTCCAGGCCGCGCACCAGCTTGAGGTCGTCCTCGAAGGAGACGCCCGCCGCCGTGAGCAGCTCGCGCACCTCCTCGTGGTACGCCTTGCAGGCGTCGCAGAGGTAGTCGCGCAGCAGCGGGGCGTCGGTCAGCTGCTTCTGGACGTCCACGCGCTTGTCGTCGAGGACCCGCAGCGGGTTGATCTCGGCGCGGCGGAGCGTGTCCTCGTCCAGGTCCAGGCCGCGCAGGAACTCCTGCAGGGCGGCCCGGTAGACGGGACGGCACTCCTTGTCGCCGAGGCTGTTCAGCAGGATGCGGAAGTTCCTGAGGCCCAGCGAGCGGTACGCCTGGTCCGCCAGGATGATCAACTCGGCGTCCAGGGCCGGGTCCTCGGCGCCGATCGCCTCTGCGCCCACCTGGGAGAAGTGGCGGTAGCGGCCCTTCTGGGGGCGCTCGTAGCGGTAGTACGAGCCGGAGTACCAGAGCTTGACCGGGAGGTTGCCCGCCTTGTGCAGGTTGCCCTCCAGGGCCGCGCGCAGCACGGAGGCCGTGCCTTCGGGGCGCAGCGCGAGCTTGTCGCCGCCCTTGGTCTCGAAGGCGTACATCTCCTTGGTCACGATGTCGGTGGACTCACCGACACCGCGCGCGAACAGCTCGACACTCTCGAAACCGGGCGTCTCGATGTAGCCGTAGCCGGAGTCGCGCAGCGGCGCGGCGATGGCCTCGCGGACGGCCAGGAACTTGGCGCTGTCCGGGGGCAGCAGGTCGTACGTGCCCTTGGGGGCCTGAAAGGTGCTCACGGAAGGTCTCTCGTCACATTCCTCGTCGGGGAGGGGTCGTCGGACCCGCTCCCTGGCCGCCGGCGGCCACCTGCCGCAGATACGGGTTGGTGGCGCGCTCCTGGCCGATGGTCGTCTGGGGGCCGTGGCCGGACAGCACCACGGTCGAGTCGTCGAGCGGCAGGCACACACGGGCCAGCGAGTCGAGCATCTCGGCCATGTCACCGCCGGGCAGATCGGTGCGTCCGATGGAGCCGGCGAAGAGCAGATCCCCGGAGAAGAACACGGCGGGGATCTCCGTGTTCTCGGGCATCCGGAAGGTCACCGACCCCTTGGTATGGCCGGGCGCGTGCGCGACGGACAGCTCCAGACCGGCCAGCTCCAGCTTCGCGCCGTCGGTCAGCTCCTTGACGTCACCCGGCTCCCCCACGGTCAGCTCGCCCATGAGCGGCATGCCGATGGAACGGCCGAGCGCCTTCTCGGGGTCGCTCATCATGTACCGGTCCTGGGGGTGGATCCACGCCGGTACGTCGTGCGCGCCGCACACCGGGACGACCGAGGCCACGTGGTCGATGTGACCGTGGGTGAGGACGACGGCGACGGGCTTGAGCCGATGCTTCTTCAGCGTCTCCTCGACTCCCTGGGTGGCCTGGTGGCCCGGGTCGATGATCACGCACTCCTCACCGGCGGCGGGGGCGACCAGATAACAGTTGGTCCCCCAGGCCCCGGCGGGGAACCCGGCAATGAGCACGATCGTCCTTCTTGTGTCGTACGAGAGTGGTGGGTTGCTGTGGATCAGAGCCTACCGGCGCTGCCGTTTCCTCAGCGAACCCATATACGGTACGGGTCACACGCAAACAGTCGACTCGACGGACGCGCGACGCACCCGTCGGCGTACGAGACGCATGAGGAGAGAACCCCGTGGTCAGCCAGGATCAGCGGCGGCGTCAGCTCGCCCGGGAGAAGTTCTTGCGGCAGCAGCAGCGGCGCACGTCCGCGCGACGCAAGGCCCATGTCCGCAACGCCGTGATCGCCTCGGTGCTCGGTGTGATCCTGGTGGGCAGCGTGGCGCTGTACACGACCGACGTCCTCAAGGGCGACGACAAGAAGGACAACGCGAGCGCGGAGGTGTCCCCGAGCGCCTCGCCCAGCGCCAGCAAGGCGCCGGACCCGTGCGAGAAGGCGGCCGCGGGCAAGGTGAAGGAACTCACCTACAAGAAGGAACCCGCGATCACCATCGACAAGACCGCGAAGTACACGATGGATCTGCAGACGACCTGCGGTTCCATCCCCATAACGATGGACGCGGCGAAGGCCCCGCACACGGTCAACTCGTTCGACTTCCTGGTGAACAAGGGCTACTTGGACCACACCAAGTGCCACCGTCTCACCACGCAGGGCATCTACGTGCTGCAGTGCGGTGACCCGCAGGGCACCGGAATGGGCGGTCCCGGCTACACGATCCCGGACGAGAACCTCAAGGACTCGCGCCTGAAGGGCGATGTGTACCCGGCGGGCACGGTCGCGATGGCGAACCAGTTCAACGGGCAGACGGGCGAGGGCAAGAACAGCGGCGGCAGCCAGTTCTTCCTCGTCTTCCAGGACAGCCCGCTGCCGGCCAACTACACACCGTTCGGCACGATCTCCGAGGCGGGCATGAAGGTCCTGACGAAGATCGCCAAGGCCGGTGAGAACACCGGCATGGGTGATGGGACGCCCAATGCGACCGTTGTGATCAACAAGGCGACTGTCAAGAAGTCCTGACTGCCAACAGTGAAATTTCGGTCGCGCGGGATGCGGACAGGCAACCCGCCGGTCGCCTATGTTGGCCGTGACGAAACTGTGGACGATGCTCGGGGGCGCTGAGGCTCCTTGCAGGCATCATGTGGAGGAGGCGCTGTGAGCAGCGACCCGTGGGGCCGCGTCGACGAGACGGGGACCGTGTACGTGCGTACGGCCGACGGCGAGCAGGTCGTCGGTTCCTGGCAGGCCGGCTCCCCTGAGGAAGCGCTGGCCTACTTCGAGCGCAAGTACGAGGGTTTGGTCGTCGAAATCGGCCTCCTCGAGAAGCGGGTGAAGACCACCGACCTGTCCGCGAAGGACGCACAGGTCGCGATCGACCACATTCGCGAGCAGGTGGACGCGCATCACGCGGTCGGTGACCTGGCCGCGCTCAAGGTGCGGCTGGACAAGCTCGTCGAGACGGTCGAGGCGCGCCGCGAGGAGCGCAAGCAGCAGCGGGCGAAGCAGTCCGACGAGGCCCGGCACGCCAAGGAGGCCCTGGTCACCGAGGCGGAGGAGCTGGCCCAGTCCGACCAGTGGCGGTCCGCCGGCGAGCGGCTGCGGGCGCTGGTGGACACCTGGAAGGGTCTGCCGCGGCTGGACCGGAAGTCCGACGACGAGCTCTGGCACCGTTTCTCGCACGCCCGCTCGGCGTTCTCCAAGCGTCGCAAGGCCCACTTCGCGCAGCTCGACTCGCAGCGCGAGGACGCCCGCAAGACCAAGGAGAAGCTGGTCGCGGAGGCCGAGGCGCTGTCGAACTCGTCCGACTGGGGCCCCACGGCGGCGCGCTACCGCGAGCTGATGGCCGACTGGAAGGCCGCCGGCCGCGCCCAGCGCGAGCACGAGGACGACCTGTGGAACCGCTTCCGCGGCGCCCAGGACGTCTTCTTCGCCGCCCGCAGCTCCGTGTTCGCCGAGCGTGACGCGGAGCAGACGGAGAACCTCAAGCTCAAGGAGGAGCTGGCCGGGGAGGCCGAGAAGATCCTGCCGGTGACGGACCTGAAGACGGCACGTGCCGCCTTCCGCTCGCTCAACGAGCGCTGGGAGGCCATCGGCCATGTGCCGCGTGACGCCCGCCCGAAGGTCGAGGGCCGGATGCACACGGTCGAGCGGGCCATCCAGGAGGCCGAGGAAGCGGAGTGGCGCCGCACCAACCCGGAGGCCCGCGCCCGCGCCGCCGGTCTCACGGGCCAGCTCCAGGCCGCCGTCGACAAGCTGACGAGTCAGATCGAGGCGGCCCGTGCCCAGGGAAACAGCGCCAAGGCCGACAAGCTCCAGCGAGAGCTCGACGGCCGCCGGGCCCTGCTGGACCAGGCGCTGAAGGGTCTGCAGGAGTTCGGCGGCTGACGCCGACAGTCGATACGTGAGAGGGGCTCCCGTACGGTTCGTACGGGAGCCCCTCTCACGTGTGCCGGGTCACGCTCTGCCGGGCTTACGGCCTCCGTGCCGACGTCACCCGGTACACGTCGTAGACGCCTTCCACACCACGTACGGCCTTCAGGACGTGGCCCAGGTGCTTCGGGTCGCCCATCTCGAAGGTGAAGCGGGAGGTGGCGACGCGGTCACGGGAGGTCTGGACGGCGGCGGAGAGAATGTTGACATGCTGGTCGGACAGGACGCGGGTGACGTCCGACAGCAGACGGCTGCGGTCCAGGGCCTCGACCTGTATGGCGACGAGGAAGACCGAGGACTGGGTGGGCGCCCACTCGACCTCCAGGATCCGCTCGGGCTCGCGGGAGAGCGACTCGATGTTGACACAGTCGTTGCGGTGAACCGATACGCCGCTGCCGCGGGTGACGAAGCCGATGATGGGGTCGCCGGGGACGGGCGTACAACAGCGGGCGAGTTTGACCCAGACGTCCTCGACGCCCTTGACCACGACACCGGGGTCGTTGCTGCCGCGCCGCTTGCGGCTCCGGCCGCGGGTGGGCGGTACGGCCTCGTCCATCTCCTCGGTGGCCGCCTCCTCGCCGCCGAGGGCCTGGACCAGCTTCTGCACCACGCTCTGCGCGGAGACATGGCCCTCGCCTATGGCCGCGTAGAGGGCGGAGATGTCCGGGTAGCGCATCTCGTGGGCGAGGGTGACGAGTGAGTCACCGGTGAGGATGCGCTGGATCGGCAGGTTCTGCTTGCGCATCGCGCGGACGATGGCGTCCTTGCCCTGCTCGATGGCCTCGTCGCGCCGCTCCTTGGAGAACCAGGCGCGGATCTTGTTGCGGGCCCGCGGGGACTTCACGAAGCCGAGCCAGTCGCGAGAGGGGCCCGCACCGGCCGCCTTGGAGGTGAAGACCTCCACCAGGTCGCCGTTGTCGAGGGTGGATTCGAGGGGGACGAGGCGGCCGTTGACCCGGGCGCCTATGGTGCGGTGGCCGACCTCGGTGTGGACCGCGTACGCGAAGTCGACGGGGGTGGCGCTGGCCGGCAGCGCTATGACGTCGCCCTTCGGCGTGAAGACGAAGACCTCGTTGCGCGACAGGTCGAAGCGCAGCGACTCCAGGAACTCGCTGGGGTCCTCGGTCTCCTTCTGCCAGTCGAGGAGCTGGCGCAGCCACGCCATGTCGTTGAGATGGTCGTCCTTGCCGGTGGTCCTCGGCTGGTCAGAACGCACCTTGGAGGCGCCGGCGACGGCCTCCTGCTTGTACTTCCAGTGCGCGGCGATGCCGTACTCGGCGCGGCGGTGCATGTCGAACGTACGGATCTGGAGTTCGACCGGCTTGCCGTTGGGCCCGATGACCGTCGTGTGCAGCGACTGGTACATGTTGAACTTGGGCATCGCGATGTAGTCCTTGAACCGCCCCGGAACCGGGTTCCAGCGGGCGTGGACGGTGCCCAGGGCCGCGTAGCAGTCGCGGACGGTGTCCACCAGGACGCGGATGCCGACCAGGTCGTAGATCTCCGCGAAGTCGCGACCGCGGACGATCATCTTCTGGTAGACGCTGTAGTAGTGCTTCGGGCGGCCGGTGACCGTGGCCTTGATCCGGGCGGCACGCAGGTCCTGCTGCACCTCGTCGGTCACTATGGCCAGGTACTCGTCACGCTTCGGTGCCCGCTCGGCCACCAGCCGGACGATCTCGTCGTACATCTTGGGGTAGAGGATCGCGAAGGCGAGGTCCTCCAGCTCCCACTTGATGGTGTTCATGCCCAGGCGATGGGCGAGCGGCGCGTAGATCTCGAGGGTCTCGCGCGCCTTCTTCTCCTGCTTCTCGCGCTTGAGGTAGCGCATGGTGCGCATGTTGTGCAGGCGGTCGGCGAGCTTGATGACCAGGACGCGGGGGTCCTTGGCCATGGCGACGACCATCTTGCGCACGGTCTCGGCCTGGGCGGCCTCGCCGAACTTGACCTTGTCGAGCTTGGTGACGCCGTCGACGAGGAGGCCGACGGAGTCGCCGAAGTCGCGGCGGAGCTGGTCGAGGCCGTACTCGGTGTCCTCGACCGTGTCGTGCAGCAGCCCGGCCATCAGGGTGGCCGGATCCATGCCCAGCTCGGCGAGGATGGTGGTGACGGCGAGCGGGTGCGTGATGTACGGGTCGCCGCTCTTGCGCTTCTGACCGCGGTGCCAGCGCTCGGCGACCTGGTAGGCCTTCTCGATCTGGCGGAGCGTCGAGGTCTCGATCTTCGGGTCGTTGCTGCGCACGATCCGCAGCAGCGGCTCCAGGACCGGGTTGTACGGGTTGGACCGCTGCACGCCGAGGCGGGCGAGCCGGGCGCGTACGCGGTTGGAGGAGCCGGAGCGGGCGGGCTGGCCCGTGGCGGCAGGGCGGGCCGGGGGCGCCGGAGTGGGCGCGGGCGCGGGGCGCTCGGGCGATTGGGACGCCCCCTCTGGAGCGGAGTCGGGAGTGGGCTTGGGGCGCGACGGGCCGGCGGCCTTGTCGGCCGGCGCGGACTGGGCGTGCTCGACCGGGCCCTGCGCGGACGTCGCGGTGTTCGCCTTCGTCGCGTTCTGCGCGGGCGTGGCCGCGGGACCCGAGGCGGACTCGGGCTTGGCGGCGGTCAGGTGCTGGGCCTCGTCTGCCAAGAGGGCTCCTCGTGCGCGATCCGGGTCCCCCGGTCAGGCTCCGGAGCACCCATGGTAGCGATCCCGCGTCCCAGGATCGCCTTCAGGCCACTGTGAGGGTCGTCTACAGGTGAAACACGAGAGGCGGGCACCGGATTCCTCGGGGGCGGACTCGGGGTGTGCGTGGTGGCGAGCGCGCGGTGGTACACGCGGGGTACGGCGGTGGTGCGCGCGGCGGTGCGCGGCGGACCGTCCCAGGTGCCGGGAACAGCGCGGCGGGCGCCCCGGAAAGGATC
>NZ_JBHVDX010000342.1:0-7346 GCF_042802555.1 Streptomyces sp. NPDC057474
GAGACAGGTGCCGACGGCACCGCCGGACGCTGGGCGCCGATCTCGCGACTGGCGTCTGCTCCTGGCGACCGGCCTCATGTCACGGAGGTCAGCGCGCGAACGCCTTGCGGAGCCGCTCCGTCGCGTCCGCCAGCACCTCGATCCGCTTGCAGAAACGCGAAGCGTACGAAGGGCGCGCCGGCCTCGCGGTGGTCGTAGAAGACCGCGTTGGGGATGGCGACGACACCGGCCCGCTCGGGCAGCGCCCGGCAGAAGGCGAAGCCGTCGGTCTCGCCGAGGGGGCGGATGTCGGTGGTGATGAAATAGGTGCCCGCCGTCCGGAATACCTCGAAACCGGCGTCCGAGAGCCCCGTCGCCAGGAGGTCTCGCTTAGCCAGCATGTCCGCGCGGAACGCCTCGAAGTAGCTGTCCGGCAGCGCGAGCGCTTCGGCGACGGCGTACTGGAACGGCCCGCACGCCACGTACCTCAGGTACTGCTTCGCCGAGCGCACGGCGGTGACGAGCGCGGGCGCGGCCGTCACCCAGCCCACTCCGCGTTCGTGCGCCTAATTGTTTGCGGCGCGCCGGTTCCGCCACGGCGACTCCAGTGCCATCGTCACCGGGCGCGGCCCCGTCGTCCCGCCCGGGTACGGTCGCAGCCCCGCGCTGGTGGCGGAAGCCGTCTTCGTCTCAGGGGAATCTTCTGCCGTGACCGCCGAGTCCGCGCCGCGGGTTCGCTGCGTGATGCAGGGGCCGGCAGAGGCCGCGCCCGATGCTCGAGTCCTGTCAGCTCTCGTAGTGGTAGCGGCACTGTGCGATCAGGACACCGTCCTCGGTGGCGTTGTAGATCAGTCGGTGCTCGTCGTTGATGCGGCGCGACCAGTAGCCCTGGAAGCCGTGCTTGAGCGGTTCAGGTGTGCCGATACCCTCGTTGCCGTTCCGGGCGATGTCCGCGATGAGCGTGTTGATGCGCTTCAAGATCTTCCGGTCCTGGAGCTGCCACCACAGGTAGTCCTCGCGATCGTGCACACCGAGTGGGACGAAGGCCCCCGGACTAGCTGACCTTGACCGTCCAGGACGAGGAGTACGTGTCCGTCAGATCGGTGGTACCCGGGCGGTAGACCCGTAGGGACCACGTCCCCGCGCGCGAGAAGGTGATCTTCGCAGTGGCGCTGCCGCTGGTGGAGAGGGCGGCGCTGGTGAGGGTCACCCACGTGCCGTCCTTCTGGCGGGCCTGGAAGCGCAGTGCGGTCCCCTTGACGTAGGGGGAGCTGAGCGCGGTGTAGGACACGGGCTTGCCGTGGACCGCGGTGGTGGTCGGCTTGCTGACCGTGAGTACGGCCCTGGCGTGCGAGGTCAGGGTTTTGCTGGTCGAGGACGCCCACGTCAGGTTCTTCGCCGCGGTGACGGCACGCCAGGCGCCGTTGAACTTGGTGGTCGTGGGGTAGGAGGCCTTGCCGGTGCTGTCCGCGGTGACGGTCGCCCGGGTCTTCCAGGTGGTGGTTCCCGCCCGCTTGTACTGGAAACTGACCTTGGCGCCGGCCGCGGGCTTGGCGCCGGTCTGGGCCACGGTGGCGGTGAAGGTCGCCTTGCTGCCGTAGGTGCTGGTGGCCGGGCCGGTCAGCCGGGTCGTCGTGGCGGCCAGGACGCGGATCGGCACGGTGCTGACGGTGGTGTCGCCGTACTGGGAGACGATGGTCAGGGTGACGTCGTGCACCCCGGTGGTCGTGGTCTTCCAGGTGCCGGAGGGCTGCGCGGGATAGCTGCCGGTGGCGAACGTCGTGCCGTCGACATCCAGGGTCCAGTGCTCGGCCCGGCTGACGCCGTCGGCGGCGGACGTCGTGGCGGCGTACGTCCGGCTGCTGCCCGCCACCGGAAAGTCCTGGAAGCCGTCCGTCCAGGCCGGCGTGACCTCGGACACCACCTTGACCGGCAGGTCCACCCGGCCGTGGGCGCCGCGGTTGTCGACCGTGTCGAACGTCAGCGTGTGGGCGCCGTAGGGGAGCCGGCCGAGGTCGGCGAGGAAGCCCTCGGTGTTTCCCTCGTAGGTGTAGGCGCCGACCGGCGTCGTCGCCTGCGCCTTGCCGTCGAGCGACACGGTGGTGCTGACCGGGTAGGCGTAGATGAGGTTGGCCGGGAACGCCTTGTTGAGCGCCGACAGGTAGGCGTAGTTCACGGTCACCGGCGTCTCGTACGGGCGGATGACGGTGTCGAGCTTCGGCGTGATGGTGAAGCCGTGGTCGACCAGGGTGTCGGCCCGGACCGGGGAACCCGCGCGGCCGTCCTTGTCGTAGGCCACGACGTAGACGCCTCCGGCGTACAGGCCGGCCGGGACCGCACTCGTGTCCAGTGTGGTGGCCCACGTCGCGCCGCTTGCCGGGGCGGTCAGGTCGACAGGGGCGGGCCAGGCTCTGCTTGAGCTGAAGTACCGTACGCGCGAGACGCCGTTGGCGCCGGTTGCGGTGGCTCGCAGGGACAACTCGCCGTCCGCGGACAGGCCCACGGGCTTGTGGCTGGTCCAGGCGTCGTCGCCGGGCAGGTCGGGCAGGGTGACGACCGGCCGCTTGTTGTCGACGGTAACGGCGGTGTTGGCTGTGACGGTCCGCGGGCGGGGGCTGTCCACCTCGATGTGGATGGAGTTCGCGCCGTCGTTCACCAGCGGCGCGGCCATCCCGTTCGCGGAGCCTCCGAACTGCTGGGTGGCGGCGGTGTCCAGGGTCGCGTGCAGGGTGCAGGAGGGCAGGCAGTCCCCCGGGCTCAGACTGAAGGTCTGCTTGACCGTGCCGGTGCCCTGGTACATGGTGCTGCCGGTGATGCTGACCACGGCCTCGGTCGGCTCGTCGTCCGGGTCCGCGTGCACCGTGAAGGTGACATCCGTCGTGCCGGTGATCGTCTGCCCGGCGCTGACCGTGCCATCGCCTCCGGTGTCCGAGGAAATGCCGTCGAACGTGATCACGGCACCGGTGTCATCCGCGACAGCTGCCGACGCGGGCGCGACGGCGCACAGCACAGCAGCACTCGCGGCAACGGCGAGCGATCTGACAGATCGGGATATACCCACGTCTCTCCTCCTGGGCATGCCCCCTGGCTCGGCGGAGGCGCCGGTGCTGTCCACACGCCGCCTCCGCTCAGAGCCCGGTTCCGCGGCGGACCCGGAAACGAGAGCGGAGCGCAGGCCATCCCCGAGTCGCTGTGTATGGGCGGGGGAGTGGTTGGCCGGTGTGGCAGCAGTTTGAAGATCTTGGATGGACTCCGATTGCGTGTCAAGAACCTCGCCATTTGTCCCAAGGAGTGGAAAGCCCATCGACAGCGCTCCGGTCGGTACCCGGGCCCGGGTACCGCTGAACTCCTGCAGGGCCGGGCTTGTAGACCTCGAACCCGGCCGCGCACAGGCCGTCGCCGAGCAGGTCGCGCTTGCGGTGGAGGTCGGCACGGAGGCTGTCAAAGTAGGAATCCGGCAGCGCCAGCGCGTTCGCCACCGCGTACTGGAACGGGCCGGATGCCACGTACGTCAGGAACTGCTTCGCCGAGCGCACCGCCGTGACCAGGTCCGGTGTTGATGTGACCCAGGCACCCCATGTTCATGCACCTATTTTCCTGGCTGGTGGCCGCCTCGCGCTGAAATCAGAGTGTAGTCGGAGTACAGTCTGAGTATGAGCATCGTGCACTCGGTATCCGAATCGGAATCCGTCTCGTTCACCGATCTGTCCCGGAACCCGAAGGCGGTCGCCGCGAGGGCCGCCGCCTTGGGATGCCTGCGTGTCACGCACCGGGACGCACCCGACATGGTGCTGACCACGGCCATACACGCCGAGCGCAGCGAGGAAAACCTGACCACGGCGTCTCGGCTGTTCCTTGCTCTGATGAAGCAGGACGGTGGCGTCAGGTCGCTTCTGCTCGCGCTGCCTGAGGTGTTCCCGTGGGTACGCCACCTGGGCGACGAAGAAGTCCGGGAATTCACCGTCGAACTCCTGGATGCGCTGTCCGACGCCGCTGAGCTGGGCGCCAGGGAGGCTGTGCACCGAGCGATCGTCTCTTGGCGGGCAACAGCCCGCATCAACGCTGACCCTGACCAGCTCAGGGAAGCACTCCGTCCGCTCGGTGACGTCGACCTCGGCCCGGTCGAGGCGCACGGGTGAGCCCGAAGAAAGGCGACCGGGTCAGCGTCCCACCGCTGAGCGGCTGGAACGCCATCCACGGAACGACGGAGGCCGCGACCGGTTGGGAGGAGCTGTGCCGGGTGGCGCTGCCGAACGCGCATCGCTGCCTGGAAGCCCTTCGCGCAGACCCGCTGTCGCGGGCCAACTGGAACCGTCAGCACCAGCTCCGCGGCAGGCACGCCACCAGGGAATGGAAGGGCTCCGAGCTGGAGCAGTGGGAGTACGAAATCACGAGTGGTGGCAGGGTGCGATACCTGGTCAGCCCGGAGACCTCGACGGTCATCCTCGTCTACGCATCGACCAGGCATCCCAAAGACACCGAGTAACCGGTCCTTTGGCGAACGGCCCGGCTTCCCTGAGCGAGCGGATGCCGGGTTCTTCGTCCGCAGTGGTCGTCCGGCGCGCTCTCAGGCAGCGAGCCGCTTGAGGCGGGCTACAGCCTCGTCGAGAACATCGGTTCGCTTGCAGAACGCGAAGCGGACGAAGGGCGCGCCCTCCTCGCGGTGGTCGTAGAAGACCGCGTTCGGGATCGCGACGACGCCGGCCCGTTCCGGCAGGGCCCGGCAGAAGGCGAAGCCGTCTGTCTCTCCCAGGGGACGGACATCGGTGGTGACGAAGTAGGTGCCCGCGGGCCGGAAGACCTCGAACCCGGCCTCCGCGAGCCCTGTCGCCAGCAGGTCCCGCTTGGCCAGCATGTCGGCGCGGAAGGCGTCGAAGTACGTGTCCGGAAGGGCGAGGGCCTCCGCGACCGCGTACTGGAACGGCCCCGACGCCACGTACGTCAGGTACTGCTTCGCCGAGCGCACGGCGGTGACGAGCGCGGGCGCGGCCGTCACCCAGCCCACCTTCCACCCCGTGAACGAGAAGGTCTTGCCCGCGGACCCGATGGTGACGGTCCGCTCCCGCATCCCGGGGAAGGTCGCCAGCGGCAGGTGCTCGGCCTCGTCGAAGACGAGATGCTCGTACACCTCGTCCGTCACCACCAGCAGATCCCGCTCCACGGCCAGCTCGGCGATCGCCGTCAGCTCCTCGCGGGTGAGGACCGTGCCGGTCGGGTTGTGCGGGGTGTTGATCAGCAGCAGCCGCGTCCGGTCGGTGACGGCGGCCCGCAGCTCGTCGAGATCCAGCCTGAAGTGTCGATCTGCAACTCCGTCGCGGGGTCCCTCGGACGGCCGTAGCGTCACCGGTACGCGCGTCCCGCCCGCCATCGCGATGCAGGCCGCGTACGAGTCGTAGTACGGCTCCAGGGCGACCACCTCGTCACCGGGCTCCAGCAGCCCGAGCAGCGCGGCCGCGATGGCCTCCGTGGCGCCCGCCGTGACCAGCACCTCCGTGTCCGGGTCGAACGTCAGCCCGTACCGCCGCCGCTGGTGGTCGACGATCGCGGTGCGCAGCTCGGGGACACCCGGTCCCGGCGGGTACTGGTTGCCCCGGCCGTCGCGCAGCGCCCGTACGGCGGCCTCGCGGATCTCCTCGGGGCCGTCGGTGTCCGGGAAACCCTGGCCCAGGTTGATCGACCCGGTCCGCAGGGCGAGCGCCGACATCTCGGCGAAGATCGTCGTCCCGAACTCGGCGAGCCGCCGGTTGAGCGGAGGACGAGGGGTGTGGGCGGGGCTTGCGCTGGAGGTCATGGCCGTCATCCTGCGCCGAACCTCTGGACTTCCTCAACTCGGCTTTGACCGGTGAGACACGAGGGCATCTCCACGTCACGCACGGCCCACGGGGGGTCTGCAGGGAGGAACGAAAGGCAGGTGCCGAGATGGAGGTCTTCTTCTTCCTCTTCATGGGCGCGGTCGTTCTGGTCAACATCGTCTCGAAGGTCGGCCGCGGCTCGCGGCGGGGCCGTCGGCGCTCGCACAGCTGGTGGGCGGACGGTGGGTCGTCCCACCACGGGAGCGGCGGATGGTCGTCCTGCGGCGGCGGTTCCTCCTCCTGCGGCGGCGGCGGCGGCGGTGGTGGCGGCGGTGGTGGCTGCGGCGGCGGAAGCTGACCGCGGCACAGCCGACAAAGCTCTGGACTTGCTCAACTCGGCTTTGAGCGGCCCACGGCGGGGGAATCCCCGCGACACGCAGGTGAGCGAGGCGCCCACGGGGGGTCGCTTCGGGGGACACAGGCAAAGAAGAGGGGAGGGTGAGTCATCGTGGAAAACGGCCTCATCCTGGTGCTCGTCGTCATCGGAGTGGCGGTCCTCAGCGGCTTGGCGGTCGTCGTCCGGGCCAGCAGGCTGTCCAGGCGCGGAGGGCGGCGCCGCAGCTGGTGGGCGGACGGCGGCGGCTCGTCCGGTGGATCGTCGTGCGGCGGCAGCAGCTCCTCCTGCGGAGGCGGGTCCTCCTGCGGAGGCGGCTGCGGTGGCGGAGGGAACTGACCGGTGGTCGTCGCACTCCTCACGCTCGGCGTCCTGCTGTTCGTCGCCCTCGTGGTGGTCGCGTCACTGGTGGTGCCCATCGTCGTGCTGATCACCCGAGGCGGTATCGGCGACGCGCCCGGCCTGGGCCCGCCCCGGCTGCCCCGGCGGCACGACAGCTGGTGGGCCGGCGCCGCACGGTCGCCGTGGCCCGACAGCGACGGTCACGGCCATGGCGATTCGTCATCGTGCGGCAGCGGTGGCGGCTCGTCCTGCGGGGGAGGCTCGTCCTCCTCCTCCTCCTGCGGCGGCAGCAGCTGACCGCGCACGAACAATGTCTGGACTTGCTCAACTCGCCTTGAGCGGTCGGTAGCGGGGCAATCCCCGCGACACGCAAGTGAGCGAGGCGCCCACGGGGGGCCGCTTCGGGGGACTCGGAAGAAAGAGGGGAGGGTGACGCCATGAACGCGATCGCGGTGATCGGCATCATCCTGGTGGTGCTCTTTGTGGGGACGGCGGTCATTGTGGCCGTCAACAACCGGAACAGGACGAACGCGGCGCGGGCGGCGGCCCGAAACCGCCGGTCGTCCGGCCGCGGCGGCAGCGCCCACCGCAGCAGCAGCCGCAGCGACAGCAACTCGAGCACCAGCGACAACAGCTGGTGGGTGCTGGGGGCCGCCGGCGTCGGCGACAGCGGTTCGTCCCACTCCTCGTCGGACGACGACCGCGGTTCGTCGTCCGGGGGCGGGGGAGCGTCCTGCGGCAGCGGTAGCTCGTCGTCGTGCGGAGGCAGCAGCGGCTCGTCCTGCGGTGGCGGGTCCTCCTCCTGCGGTGGCGGTGGCGGGGGCGGATGCGGTGGAGGC
>NZ_JBHVDX010000343.1:0-7289 GCF_042802555.1 Streptomyces sp. NPDC057474
GCATACGGACCGGGTGCGGTCGAGAGAGGCCGGGTCAGGCCTTCTTGGTCTCCCAGAAGATCTTGTCGATCTGGGCGATGTAGTCGAGCGCCTTCTGGCCCGTCGCCGGGTCGGTGGACGCCTTCGCGGCCGAGAGGGCCTTGAGGGCGTCGTTGACCAGCTGGTGCAGCTCCGGGTACTTCTCGAAGTGCGGGGGCTTGAAGTAGTCGCTCCACAGCACCGAGACGTGGTGCTTGGCGAGCTCGGCGCGCTGCTCCTTGATGACGGTCGCGCGAGCCTGGAAGTGAGGGTCGTCGTTGGCGGCCATCTTGTCCTGCACGGCCTTCACCGACTCCGCCTCGATGCGGGCCTGGGCCGGGTCGTACACACCGCAGGGCAGGTCGCAATGCGCGCTGACCTTGACCTTGGGGGCAAACAGGCGGGAAAGCATGGAGCATTCCTTCCTCGTGATCGTCTTCTCAGGTGGGACATTACTCCCTGCAGAAGAGGTTTGAGCGGGTGCCCCCATGGGCTTAGGACAAAAGTCCGGGGTCAGACTGGGACTGGTGGAGGATGGACCGGGGAGGTGCCGGGGATGCCGGAGCTGTCGCAGGAGAACGAGCGGGGGAGGGCCCTCCTGCCCTTCGGGGTGGCCGAGGTCACGGGACCGTCCATGGTCCCGACGCTGCGTCACGGGGACCAGTTGCTGGTCCACTACGGGGCACGCCTCACGGTCGGTGACGTGCTTGTGCTGCGGCACCCCTTCCAGCAGGACCTGCTCGTGGTCAAGCGGGCCGCCGAGCGGCGCGACGGCGGCTGGTGGGTGCTCGGGGACAACGCGTACGCGGGTGGGGACAGCACCGACTACGGGGTCGTGCCCGACGAACTCGTGCTCGGCAAGGTGCGGTTCCGGTACCGGCCCCGGTCGGACGGTCAGCGCTCGCCGTTCGCGCTCGCCCGCTGGGTGCTCTCGGCCGCCCGGCCCGTGCTCGGCGACCGGCCCGCCTCCAGGCGTTTGCGCGCCCGGTAGGCCGCCACGTTGGCGCGGGTCGCGCAGCGGTCCGAGCAGTAGCGCCGGGAGCGGTTGGTGGAGGTGTCGAGGTAGGCGTTGCGGCACGGCGCCGCCTCGCACAGGCCGAGCCGGTCCACGCCGTACTCGGTGAGGTGGAAGGCCAGGCCCATCGCCGCGATCGCCGCATAGCCCGCCGTCGCGTTCGAGGGGTGGTCCGCCAGATGCATGTGCCACAGCGGGCGGCCGTCGTCGTCCCGGAAGTCGTGTCCGGAGATCTGCGGGTTCACCGGGAACTCCAGCAGCAGCGAGTTCAGCAGGTCCACGGCGAGGGTCTCGTCGCCGTCGTCCGCCGCCTCGAAGACCGAGCGCAGCCGGGTCCGCACCGACCGGAACCGGGTGACGTCGGCGTCCGTCGCCCGCCGGGCCGCCTGTCGGCTGGGCCCGAAGAGATCGCGGACGGCCTCGACCGAGGTGAGTGTGTCCTTGCCCCGGGCCGGCTCCTCGGTGTTGACGAGGCGTACGGCGTAGTCCGAGTAATGGGCCAGTTCCACTTGTAGTCCTTACGGGGGGCGCTCTATTGTCGTGGTGCGGGACAGGTAATGGCTACTCGTACTTACAGGGTATTACGCGGTAGGCGGAAGAAGCGGTACACGGAGGAAGGGGACCTCATGACCACCACGACCGGAACCGACTGGCATGCCTGGCAGGAGAGCTGGGACCGGCAGCAGGAGATGTACCTGCCGGACCGTGAGGAGCGGTTCCGGGTGATGCTGGACATGGTCGAGGCCTTCGCCGGCCCCGAGCCCCGCGTCCTCGACCTCGCCTGCGGTACGGGTTCCATCACGTCCAGGCTGTTCGCGCGGTTCCCGGAGGCCGTCAGCACCGGCGTGGACCTCGACCCCGCGCTCCTCACCATCGCCGAGGGCACGTTCGAGGGCGACCGGCGGGTCACCTTCGTCACCGCCGACCTCACCGACCCCGGCTGGACGACCCAGCTGCCGTACGACTCGTACGACGCCGTCCTGACGGCCACAGCCCTGCACTGGCTGCACAGCGAACCCCTCGCCGCCCTCTACGGTCAGGTCGCGGAGCTCGTCCGCGACGGCGGTGTCTTCATGAACGCGGACCACATGATCGACGAGACGACGCCCCGGATCAACGCGGCGGAGCGCGCGCACCGTCACGCGGGTATGGAACAGGCCAAGGCGGACGGTGGCGTCGACTGGGCCGCATGGTGGCAGCTCGCCGCCCAGGACCCCGTGCTCGCCGCGCCGACGGCCCGCCGTTTCGAGATCTACGGAGAGCATGCCGACGGCGACTTCCACAGCGTCGACTGGCACGCCCGCGTCCTGCGCGATAAGGGCTTCGCCGAGGCCCGCGCGGTGTGGTGCTCGCCCTCCGACTCGCTGGTGCTGGCGGTGAAGTAGACCGGCCGCATGCCGCTGTGGCACGAGTAAGGGCGGTACGGGAATCCGTACCGCCCCTTCTCCTGTCGCGCTACGGCTCTACAGCACGCGCTACGGCTCTACAGCACCTTGGAGAGGAACGACTGGGTCCGTTCCTCCTGGGGGTTCGTCAGCACGTCACGGGGGTTGCCGGACTCGACCACCACACCGCCGTCCATGAAGACCAGGCTGTCGCCGACCTCGCGGGCGAAGCCCATCTCGTGGGTGACGACGACCATGGTCATGCCGGACTCGGCCAGGTCGCGCATGACGTCGAGGACGTCGCCGACCAGCTCCGGGTCGAGCGCCGAGGTCGGCTCGTCGAAGAGCATCAGCTTCGGCTCCATGGCCAGCGCCCGGGCGATGGCCACGCGCTGCTGCTGGCCGCCGGAGAGCTGGGACGGGTAGTTGCCCGCCTTGTCGCCGAGGCCGACGCGCTCCAGCAGTTCGCGGGCGCGCTCGCGGGCCTGGGCCCTGCTGACGCCCTTGACCTGGACCGGCGCCTCCATGACGTTCTCCGCGGCCGTCATGTGCGGGAACAGGTTGAAGCGCTGGAACACCATGCCGATGTCACGGCGCTTGAGCGCGACCTCGCTGTCCTTGAGCTCGTACAGCTTGTCGCCCTTCTGGCGGTAGCCGACCAGCTCGCCGTCGACGTACAGCCGGCCGGAGTTGATCTTCTCCAGGTGGTTGATGCACCTGAGGAACGTGCTCTTGCCGGAGCCGGACGGGCCGATGAGGCAGAACACCTCGCCCGTCTGCACCTCCAGATCGATGCCCTTGAGGACCTCGACGGGGCCGAACGACTTGTGGATGGCCTCGGCCTTCACCATGGCGGTCATGCCGAGACTCCCTTCGGGCGGCGCACGGGCAGCACGGCCGTCTTCAGACGCTGGATCGGTGTCGGCGGGAGGGACCGGGAGGAGCCCTTCGCGTAGTGCCTCTCCAGGTAGTACTGCCCGACACTGAAGACGCTGGTCAGGATCAGGTACCAGGCGGCGGCGAGGAACAGCATCTCCACCGTGGAGCCCGAGCCCTGGCCGATGTCCGTGGCCGCTTTCAGTAGATCCACGTACTGCACCGTCGAGACGAGCGACGTGGTCTTCAGCATGTTGATGACCTCGTTGCCCGTGGGCGGCACGATCACGCGCATCGCCTGCGGGATGACGATCCGGCGCAGGGTCTTTGAGTGGCTCATGCCGAGCGCGTGCGACGCCTCGGTCTGGCCCTCGTCGACCGACAGCAGACCGGCACGGCAGATCTCCGCCATGTACGCGGCCTCGTTGAGACCGAGGCCGAGCAGCGCCGTCAGCAACGGCGTCATGAAGGAGGACCAGTAGTCCTTGTAGATCGGGCCGAGGTTGATGTACTCGAAGACCAGGCCCAGGTTGAACCAGACGAAGAGCTGGACCAGGACCGGGGTGCCGCGGAAGAACCAGATGTAGAACCACGCGACCGACGAGGTCACCGGGTTCTTCGACAGCCGCATCACGGCGAGCAGGATGCCGCCGACGATGCCGATCACCATGGACACCACGGTGAGCAGGAGGGTGTTCAGGACGCCCTCGATGATGCGGTCGTCGAAGAAGTAGTCGGGGATCGCGCCCCAGTTGATCTTCTTCGCCTGCGCGAACGCGTAGACGATCGAGCCGAGGAGAGCGAGCGCGATGGCCGCGGACACATAGCGCCCCGGGTGCCGGACCGGAACGGCCTTGAGGGCCTCCGGGCCGACGGGGGGCGTGTCCGAGGGACCGTCCATCTTGCTGACGTCAACAGTCACGGGTGGAGCCTTTCAGAACCGAGCAGAACCGAGCCGAGAATCAGGAGCCGCCGTTGACCTTGGCCTCGGTGATCGCGCCGTCCTCCACGCCCCACTTCTTGATGATCTTCTCGTACTCGCCGTTGTCGATGATCGCCTGGACGGCGGCCTGCAGTGCGTCGCGCAGCTCGGTGTTGTCCTTGGCGACGGCTATGCCGTACGGGCCCGCCTCGACCTGGTCGCCGACAACCTCGAAGTAGTCGCCGCCGCCCGAGGTCTTCACCGAGTACGCGGCGACCGGGTAGTCGGCGGAGACGACGTCCGCGCCCTTGGAACGCATTCGGGTCTCGGCCTCGGGGTTGGTGGCGAAGTCCTCGATCTTGAGCGCCTTCCCGCCGTCCTTCTTGCACTTGGCCGCCTGGTCCTTGGCGAGATCGTGCGAGAACGTGTTGCGCTGCACGGCGATCGTCTTGCCGCAGAGGTCGTCCCAGGTCTTGATGCCCTGGTCGTCGCCCTTGTTGGTGTAGAGCGAGACACCCGCGGTGAAGTAGTCGACGAAGTCGACGCCGGAGCCGACCTTCTTGCCGCTGTCGGCGTCGACGCCCTCCTGGCGGTCCTTGGTGTCGGTCATGGCCGACATCGCGATGTCGTACCGGTTGGCCGCCAGACCACCGATGAGGGTGTCGAAGGTGGCGTTCTGGAACTTGAAGTCCACGCCGAGCTGCTTGCCCATCGCCGCGGCGATGTCGAGGTCGATGCCGACGACCTTGCCGGACTCGTCCTTGTACTCCACCGGGGCGTACGCGATGTCCGAACCGACGTTGATCACGCCCTTGTCCCGGACGGCCGCGGGGAGCTTGTCGGCCAGCGGGGCCGCGCTGGTGGAGGCGGTCTCGGAATCGTTGTCCTTGCTCTTGGTCTGGTCACCGCAGCCGGTGAGCAGCAGGGCGCCCGCGACCGCGATCGCTCCGACGGCGGCTGTACGGGAACGCAGGCCGGTCGTACGACAGGTGGTGCTTGCGGTCATGGTGGGTTCCTCCGGCGGGGGTGGTGTGGAGTTGCCGACAGGTCGACGATTAGCACGCGTCTTCGAGTGTGGCGACCTTGTGTGATTACGGCATCTTGCCATTCGGGCATGTGTATTCAGATGACCAGCCATGTCAAAATCGGATAACGGGCGACCCCCGAATGACCCACGAACCGCCGCGGACCAGGTGATCACACCGGATCCTGTGCGGTGATTCCTCCTTCCGGCCGGAAGATCTTCGGCGCATCTCAGGATGCGGTCGGCCGCGAACTCCGCACACGTGGCCGTACAGGACTTGTCGTGATGTGACCGACTTGTCCCGTCATCCATCGATGAGTCGAACCACCCGTGATCGTCTCCAAATGACCTTCGAGTTGTGACCTTCGAGGTATGAAGACGTGTGGACTCGTCGTCGGTACCGTCCGTCCGGTAAGAAGGTTCCTTACACCCCTCATCCGGGGCCCAGGGCGCGTGTGCGGCGCGCCCGTCGCGTCTGAGCCCGCAGGCGTCGCCGTACGTATCGGTGACCTGGGACTTACGCGGTGCCCGCCCGCTCCCGAACCGGGAGCGGAACACCCTCAAACCATGAAGCCTAAGGGGTAAAAAAAGTGGCAGCGGAGATTGTCAATCCTCGCACCGACAGCGGCGACGGCAGTACGGGTCAGGAGGGCGGCGCGGAGCCTCTCAATTCTCTCGACTCCTTCGACCCCGCCTTCGCGCTGCACCGCGGCGGCAAGATGGCCGTGCAGGCCACCGTGCCGATCCGGGACAAGGACGACCTGTCCCTCGCCTACACGCCCGGCGTCGCGCGGGTGTGCACCGCCATCGCCGAGCAGCCCGAACTGGTCAACGACTACACCTGGAAGTCGTCGGTCGTCGCCGTCGTGACGGACGGTACGGCGGTCCTCGGGCTCGGCGACATCGGCCCCGAGGCCTCCCTCCCCGTGATGGAGGGCAAGGCGATCCTGTTCAAGCAGTTCGGCGGCGTCGACGCGGTGCCGATCGCGCTCGCCTGCACGGACGTCGACGAGATCATCGAGACCGTGGTCCGCCTCGCGCCCTCCTTCGGCGGCGTGAACCTGGAGGACATCTCCGCGCCCCGCTGCTTCGAGATCGAGAAGCGGCTCCAGGAAGCCCTCGACATCCCGGTCTTCCACGACGATCAGCACGGTACGGCGGTTGTGACGCTGGCGGCGCTGCGGAACGCGGCGAAACTGACCGGCCGTGGGCTGGGCGATCTGCGGGCCGTGATCTCGGGTGCGGGCGCGGCCGGTGTGGCCATCGCCAAGATGCTGCTGGAGGCCGGTCTCGGCGACGTCGCGGTCGCCGACCGCAAGGGCATCGTCTCCGCGGACCGCGAGGACCTCACGCCGGTCAAGCGGGAGCTCGCCGGGCTGACCAACAAGGCCGGGCTCTCGGGCTCCCTGGAGGACGCTCTCGCGGGCGCCGACGTCTTCATCGGCGTCTCCGGCGGTACGGTCCCGGAGGAGGCGGTGGCCTCGATGGCGGAGAACGCGTTCGTCTTCGCCATGGCCAACCCCAACCCCGAGGTGCACCCGGACGTGGCCCACAAGTACGCGGCCGTCGTCGCGACCGGGCGCTCCGACTACCCGAACCAGATCAACAACGTCCTCGCCTTCCCGGGGATCTTCGCGGGTGCCCTGCAGGTGCGGGCCTCCCGGATCACCGAGGGCATGAAGATCGCGGCGGCCGAGGCGCTGGCGTCGGTCGTCGGGGACGACCTCGCCGCGGACTACGTCATCCCGTCGCCGTTCGACGAGCGGGTCGCCCCGGCGGTGACCGCGGCGGTCGCGGCGGCGGCTCGGGCGGAGGGTGTGGCTCGCCGCTGAGCTTGGGGGCGGTGCGGGGTTCTTCGCCCCCGCCGCCCCTGACCCGTTCCCATCCCCAGGGGCTGCGCCCCTTCGACCCCCGCCTTCTCGTTCGGGAGTGCGGGTTGTTCGGCGGGTGCGGGCGAGTGGGGCTTCTCGCGCAGTTCCCCGCGCCCCTCAAATGCAGGGGCTGCGACCCTCGCTTTTGGCGTTTAGGGGGGCGGGTAGCCGCGCGTAC
>NZ_JBHVDX010000344.1:0-7257 GCF_042802555.1 Streptomyces sp. NPDC057474
CCGCGGTGGCCAGCCAGGCGCGGGCGTAGCGGTCCGGGTCGGGGTTGGTGACGCGGCCGAAGACATCGCGGGAGCGGCGGTCGGCCTCCGCGGTGAGCGCGGTCGACAGGTCGGCGGCCGCATGGAACCCGCTGCGCCGCAGGGCCGCGCCGCCTCCGTTCCGGTCGCCGTCGCGGGCCGGTTCGGCGACGGCGCGGCGGCCCCCGGAGACGGCGACCTCGACCAGTCGGCGCAGCCGCCACAACGGGGCCTCGGCGAGCGGGTCGGTAGGGACCCCGACGAGGCCGTCCATGGTCGGCAGGGCGTCCGGCGGTGGGAAGTGCGCGCCCTGGAGGCGGTCGTAGCCCAGGTCGGCGTGGCCCTGCCAGCCGTCCGGCAACCGCAAGGTGGCTTCCGTGTCCGGGGCCGGGCCGACCGCGAGCGGGCGGAGCGTCGCGGCGCGGTCCGGTTCGAGGCGGCCGAGCACGCGCAGCCGCAGGCCGGGCCGGGCGGCGAGCTGACGGAAGTTGGCGGTGTGCGCGAGGTCCGGGTGGCCGTTGGCCGGTGTCAGCCGGACGAGGAGGCCCTCGGCGGCCGATTGCCCGGCGGGGGACAGTTCACGGGCGAGCAGGTGGTCGCCTGCGGCGCCGACGAGGACCAGGTCGCAGCCGATCAGCGTGCGCGCCGCCTGTTCGGCCTGTTCGGGGTCGGCGCCGGGGCTGCCCGTGAGCCGTTCGGCGACCGCCTCCGCCAAGGGGCGAGTGAAGAGGGCGGCGAGCGGGTCCGATGTCCAGGAGAGACCGGGGAGCGGAGTCGCCCTTACGCCCTTGCCGGAGCCGAGGCGGCCGTCCGGGGAGAGCGTGGCGCCGGAGATCAGCAGCCCGCCACGGGAGAGCTGGGCGTGGTTGAGGGTGCCGGAACCGAGGGCGACGGTGGCCGTGGCGGCGCCCCGGGCGCGGGCCGGGCCGCCGGGCTTGACGTCGGCGATCGAGCACCAGCGCCCGTCGTCGGAGACGAGATGGGTGACGACACCGCCGTAACCGGTGGCCGAGATCACCGGCTCCCGGCACACGCCGTGCACTCGCAGGCTGCCGCCCGGGCGGTAGGCGCGGCGGGCCGTGCCGACGAGGGCGGGATCCGGGTCCGCCGCAGACAACAGGCCGGTGGTGAGCAGCAGTTCACGCACGTTGGCGACCAGGTCGGCCAGCCGGTGGCCGTCGTGCCGGGCGCGGGCACCACGCAGCCCGCGTACGACCCGCAGGGCTGCCGCCTCGGCACGGTGCAGTCCGGCGAGCCGGGCGGTGTGCGCGGCCCGCAACAACTCCGCCTGCGGCACCGCTCCCGCTGCGGGGACCCCGGCGGCGAGCACGGTCGCGGTGGCCGCCCAGAGGTCGTTCGCGGCGGCGACCTGGGCGAGGGTCGGGGTTTTGGCTTCCGGGGCGCGGGGCGTACCCGTGGTGTTCTTGGCGCCGCCGGTGCCGCTGGTCCTTCCGGCTCCGCTTGGGGCTCCGGTACTACCGGTCGGGCCGGTGGCTCCGGCGGCTCTGGTGGCTCCGATGGCGTCGGCCCGGCTTGTGCCTTCGCCAGGAACGGCGGTTGCGATGGGTCCGCCGACTGCCGGTGTGCCGGTCGTGCCTGCGGCTTGCGGGTCGTCGGCTGAAGGGGTCCCACCTTGGCCTCCGTGGAGGCCCGTTGCCGTGTCGGACGACTCGACCTCCGTCTCCGCGTCGGCCGTCGCGTCGGCGTCGGCCACAGGGCAGGCGCTCAGGACGGCGGCGCGGTGCAGACAGCGGGGTGCGAGCAGACAACTGCACACCGCCTGCTCGGCGTCGGTCACCGCGCCCGAAGGCCCGGGCGTGAGTGTGACCTCGGCGTCCTCGCCGCACCGGATGCGCAGGGCACCGCCGTCGACCGTGACGGGCACGGCCGCGTACGTCTCGATCGCGGCGTCCAGTTTCTTGCGCAGCCGGGAGGTCAGACTCTCGACGGCGGCGGCCACCACGTCGGGTGCCGCCGGGGGCAGTTCGGCGTTCATCGGGTCTCTCCGCGGAGGCGGTCGCCCACCCAGCGGGCGAGGGCGAGGGGACTGAGGGCGGCGACCGGCATACCGGCCGCGACGAGCTGCTGGGCGACGGGCACCGAGTAGCGCGGGGTGCCGGTGTCGTCCAGGGCGGCGCAGCCCATCAGGTGCACCCCGGAACCCGCGAGGGCCCGTACCTCGCCGAGGAGCCCGCCCAGCGGGTAACCCTCCTCGAAGTCGCTCACCACCACGACGAGGGTCCGGCTGGGCACGGTCACCAGGGAACGGGCGTGGGCGAGCCCCGCCGCGATGTGGGTGCCGCCGCCGACCCGGACCTCGAGAAGCAGCGACAACGGGTCGTCCACCCGGTCGGTCAGATCGATCACGTCGGTCGAGAACGCCAGGAAATGCGTCGACAGCGTGGGCACCCCGCCCAGGACGGCCGCGGTCAGCGCCGACCAGATGACGGAGGCCTCCATCGACCCGGACACGTCGACGACGAGGATCAGCCGCCAGTCCGCCTCCTTGCGGGACCGGGTGCTGAACACCGGTCGCTCCGGTACGACCACGGTCCGGCCGTCGGCTGTCCGGCGCGTGTGGGCCAGGTTGGCCCGCAGGGTGCGGGGCAGGTCGAGCCGGCCGCCGGGGCGACGGGTCGGGCGCGGGGTGGCCAGACCCGTGAGCGCGGGGCGCATACGGGTGGCGAGTTCCTTGGCCAGTTCGTCGACCAGACGCCGTACCAGCGGCCGAAGCCTGGCCAGTTGCTGCTCGGGCATCCCTCCCGCCAGGGACAGTACGGAGGTCAGCAGGTCGACCGACGGGCGGACGGCCCTGGGGTCCAGCTCGGCCAGTACGTCCGTACGGCCCTGGTCGGCGGCCCGTGCCAGCACCTCCTCGCGGACCTCCGCGCCGAACAGCACGTCCAGCTCCTCGGCCCACTCCCGGGCCGTGGGGAACGACGCGTCCTGACCGCCGCCCTGACCCTGGCCGCCGCCCCGGCCGAGATCCGAGGAGCCCTCGCCCCGCCCGGTGCCGTACAGCTCGTCCAGCGCGTGCGCGTAACGACGGGCATCCTGCGGCAGCTTCTCGCTCTCCCGACCGAGGAGCAGCCGCCAGCGGTCGGTGGGGGTGAGATGGAGGAGGGAAGGGGGTGCTGGGGCGACCACGGGGACTTCGGCGGTCTCGGTGACCGCGGGGCTGGTGGAGGTTTCCGGATCGGCTGAGGCAGTGGGGGTCTCCGAGACGTCGGTGCCCTCGGGCAGCCCCACCGTGTCCGTACCGGTCGGCAGCCGCAGGGAGTTGACCGCTGCCAGGCCCGCCGTGTCCGCCGCCGTCCACAGCGCGAGGAGTTCCGGTGAGGCGCTGAGCGAGAGGTCGAGGCGGTCGCCGAGGCGCTCGGTCACGGTGGTGAGGAGGCGGTCGCGGCCGGCCGGGGTGAGTGTGTCGAAGCCGCCGCGGAGAGCGGGCAGCCGGTCGAGGAAACCCTGGTCGGTGAGCGTGTCGATGCGGTCGAGCAGCGGGTCCAGCGCGGTCGGCGCGGACTGGAGAAGCGGGGCCGCACCGCTGAGCAGGCCGGTGAGGCGGCGGGCCAGCCCGAGGCGGCTGTCGGGGCCGGTGGCCGTGTCGATCCAGCCGGCGGCACGTGCCCCGAGGGTGTCGGCGGCGTCGAGGTCGAGCAGGACCCGGGCGGCCAGGGCGGCACCCTGCATCAGCGGGGAGCCGGTGCGCGCGAGGGTGCCCAGGGCGTCGTCCATGCGCAGGCCGAGACGGTGTTCACCGGCCCGCGAGGCGAGCGCGATCAGCGCGGCCGCGTCCTCCGGCTGGTCGCTGCCCGCGAGGCCGGGCAGCGCGCGGACGGCTGCCTCCAGGAGGTCGACGGCCAGTTCGGCGGCTTCCAGCCTGCCTTCGGGCGTGGTGCCGGGCAGATGGCCCCGACGCAGCGCCTCCAACAGGTCGAGCGCTTCGAGGAGTTCGGGGAGCGTGGCCGTGGCGGGGAGCACGGCGGCGGCGTCGGCCAGCCGGTCGGCGACCAGCGCGGGCAGATCGCAGCGAGCGGCCGCCCGAAGCCCGGCAAGGACCAGGGCGCAGGTGGGCCCGCCGTCCGCCGACTCCCGACGGAAGGACTCCCGCAGGGTGCCCTCGGCGGCCAGGGCCACGGTCACGCCCCGGATCCCGGCCAGGTCGAGCCGTACGGGAACAGCCGGCGTCCACGACAGCCGCCACCGGGTGGTCAGCGCCGTACCGTCGCCCGTGCCGGCCACCTCCACGGCCTCGCAGTAGCCCGCGCCGCACACCGTGAGGCGCTGGAGCAGGATCTCGCGGCGGCCGTCGAGGGCGGAGCGGAGCGGGTCGAGCCGGAGTTCGCGCGACGCGGGGTCCTCCGGGCCGGGCAGCCGCAGTGCGGTCAACTCCGCCTCCACGGACGGGCCGAGACCGGAACGCGGTGTGCCCGGCGCGACCCGGCCCCGGTCGGTGCCGACCAGGACCACTTCGAGGGACCGAGCGAGCGCCCGGCCACGGCCGAGAGGCTCGCCCTGTCCCAGCACCGTCGTCAGCGCCTCCAGCACCTCGCCCCGGCCGGGGGCCGCGAGTCCACGGAGACTGGCCAGGTCGCACGCCATCCGCAGGGTCTCGGTGGCCTCGCCCGTGCCCGCGGTGTGCCCGGCCGCGCGCAGTTCCCGGCACACATCGGTGATCGCCCGCGCGGCGGCGCCGTGCAGCAGCTCGGGATCGCCCCCGGCCGTGAACACCGCCTGCTGCCAGCGCGGGTCCCGGATGCCCGCCGGGTACCCGGAACGGGAGTCCAGCAGGTCGAAGGCGTACGGGACGAGTGAGGTGACGACAGGCGGGTGCTCCCCGACGAGACCCGCTCCCCGGGCCCCGGCGACGGTGGCGACCGCACGCGGGACAGGCACGGCCCCGGCCGCTGCCGTGCCGACGATGTCAACATCCACGTTCGTCAGCGCCGGGGCGTGGAACGCGCCGATCACGGCCGCGACCCGGCGCCCGCCCGTCGCCGCGCGGGCGATCGTGTCACGCATGTGCGCCTCACGGGCCAGGTCCACCGACGGCACGCCGCCCGCAGACTCGGCATCGCGACGCAGCGCCCACCCCACGCCGAGGGCGGCACGACGGATCGCTTCGGGGGCGCATCCGGGAGCGAGCACCTCCACGCACCTGTCCCACAGGTCGTCCCCGTCACGACCGGTGCCGGCCGCGCTGAGCGCCTCCGCGAAGCCGGTGGGCGAGGCGACGGCGGTATCCTCGGCAACCGCGCTCCGAGTCTCCACGGCCGCAGCGGCGCCGATACCGCCGGCCTCCGGGCGGTCAGCGGCCGCTCCCGGGCTATCCGCGTCCGACGGCGGGCGGCCCGTGTCCGACGGGGGGAGATCCGCGTTCGACGGCGGGCGGCCCGTGTCCGACGGCGCGAGATCCGCGTCCGACGGCGGGCGGCCCGCGTCCGACTCCGCATCTCCCGGGCTCGTCCTCGGGCTGCCCGCGTCCGCCCCTGGGCGGTTCGTGTCTGCCCCCGGCCTGCCTGGGCCCGATGCCGGCTGGTCCGTGTCTGCCGTCGGCCCGCCCGGGCCCGGCGCCTGCCCGTCCACGTCCACCCCCGGCCGGCCCGCGCCGAACTCCGCTCGGCCCGTGCTCCACGCCGGATCCGACATCGGAAGGTCGCAGCACACCACCTCCACGCCCCGCTCCCGTGCCCAGCGGAGCGCTGCGAGTTCGGGGGAGAAGTCGGCGAACGGGTAGAAGCCGAGCCGTCCGCCCTCACTCGCCCCGGCCAGTGCGACCGGGGCGAGGGTGCCCGGGGCGGCGAGGTGGGGCAGCCAGGGCTGGAAATCGGCGGGGAGTTCCACGCAGACGACCTCGGCGCCGGAGGCGTCCAGCAAGGCGGGTACGGCCGCGGCGAGGGCCGGGCTGTGGTGCCGTACCCCCAGCAGGTACGGCGCTGCGGAGTCGGCGAGGGCCGTGACGGCCGCCCGCGGGTCCTGAGTGATCGTCACCGAAGGTTCTCCCGCAGGTCCCAGAGGCGGCGCCACGTCGCCGAACCGTCCTCGGCGCGGCGGCGCACCGGACCGTCCCAGTAGCCGAGCAGCCGCGCGTGATCGGCCGGATCGTCCTTGCGGACCACGCCCAGCAGGTGTCCGGGGACGAGATCGAGGGCGTCCCCGCCGGACAGGTACGCGGTGGCCACCCCGAGGGAGGCCGCGACCTGTACGGCCTCGGCGGTGGACATCACCGTGCCGGGCCGCTCCACGTCCCAGCCCTCGGCGGAGCGCCCTTCGCGTAGATCGCGGAAGACGGTGACCAGCACGTCGAGCACCGCGTCGTCCACGCCGAAGGCCGCACCCGCCCGCTGCACGGCCGCCTCCGCCTGCCGCCGGACCAGGGCCGTCTCGGCGTCCACGTCCGCGATCGGGTGCACGGTCTCGAAGTTGAAGCGGCGCTTGAGCGCGGCCGACATCTCCGAGACTCCCCGGTCGCGCAGGTTGGCCGTGGCGATGACGGTGAACCCGGGCGCGGCCGGGACCTGGGCGTCGTCCGTGCCGGACAGCTCGGGCACGCTCACCCGGCGGTCGGACAGGATCGACACCAGGGCGTCCTGCACCTCGGGCAGACAGCGGGTGATCTCCTCGACCCGCGCCACCCGGCCGGAGCGCATGGCGCCGAGCACCGGCGAGTCGACCAGCGCCTGCGGGGTCGGGCCCTGGGCGAGCAGCAGGGCGTAGTTCCAGCCGTAGCGGAAGGCGTCCTCGGTGGTGCCGGCGGTGCCCTGCACGGTGAGCGCGCTGGTGCCGCACACGGCGGCCGACAGCAGCTCGGAGAGCATCGACTTGGCCGTACCGGGCTCGCCGACGAGCAGCAGCCCGCGCTCACCGGCGAGAGTGACCACGCATCGCTCGACCAGGGCGCGTTCGCCGACGAACTTGGGCGCGATCACCAGCTTGTCGGGCAGCGTCTCGTGCGGCTTGGCCAGCTTCAGGGTCTCGCCGCGGCTGCCGCAGACGAAGGTGACCACGGACCGCGGGGTCAGGCGCCAGCCGGGCGGGCGCGGGCCCTCGTCGTGGGCGGCGAGGAAGTCGAGTTCGGTGGCGTGGCGCTCCTCGGCGGGCAGGGTCTGCCGGGCCGGAAGGGCCGTCGCCGTGTCGGTCGGGGTCATGAATGTCCTTGCTCAGTGGGTCGGTAGGTCTGTCTGTCGTTCCGGGGGAGGGGGAGGGGGAGGGGGCGGGGGGGGGGGGCAGGGGACGGGG
>NZ_JBHVDX010000345.1:0-7183 GCF_042802555.1 Streptomyces sp. NPDC057474
GGGCTGGTGACCATGGTCACCAGCCCCTTCGGCGTCTGCTTGCTACCTTTGAAGGAGCCCGACGAGACGCGCCGTACCGGGACCCGCAAAGACGACGCACCCCCGAGTTCTTCTTACGGAGGTGCCCCCATGGCCTGGGTTCTGCTCGTCGTCGCCGGACTGCTCGAGGTCGGCTGGTCGATCGGGATGAAGTACACCGACGGATTCACCCGGCCGCTGCCCAGTGTGCTCACCGGCGCCGGCATCGTCGCCAGCATGATTCTGCTCTCGTACGCCGCCAAGTCGCTGCCCATCGGTACCGCGTACGGCGTGTGGGTGGGGATCGGGGCGGCCGGGGCGGCGGTGTTCGGCATGGTGTGGCTGGGGGAGCCGGCCACCGCCGCCCGGATCTTCTTCGTGTGTCTGCTGCTCGTGGCCGTGGTGGGTCTGAAGGCCACCTCCGGTCACTGAGCAGCCGTAGTTACCCGAACGGCCCCACCGATGTCTCGCCCCCTGTCGTCGCTCCGCCGTCCGTCGTGCCTCCGTCGGTCGTGGTGCCGCCTGTGGAGGTGGTGCCGCCGTCCGTGGTCGTGCCGCCTGTGGAGGTGGTGCCGCCGTCCGTGGTCGTGCCGCCCGTGGACGTCGTGCCGCCGTCGGTCGTGGGCGTCCCGCCGGTGGTCGTGCCGCCGTCGGTCGTGGGCGTGCCGCCGGTAGTGGTGCCGTCGTCGGTGCCGCCGTCCGTCGGGCCGTCGGTCTCCTCGTCGCCCGTGGCGCCGCCGGTCTCCTCGTCGCCGGTGGCGCCCGGTTCGTCGGCGGGGGTGCTGGGCGGGGTGTAGACGACGTCGGCGCCGACCTGGAGGTCGAGGTCGAACTCCTTCACCTTCTTGCCCTTCAGGGCGTCCTTGGTGAACTGGGCCCAGATCTCCGTGGGCGCCCCGCCGCCGTTGATGCGGTTCAGGCCCATGGCGCCGTACAGCGGCTTGTGGGCGCCCGTCTTGGGGTCCTGGCCCATGACGGAGACGACGGTGGCGAGGTCGGGGGTGTAGCCGGCGAACCAGGCCGCCTGGTCCTCCTCGGCGGTGCCGGTCTTGCCGGCGACCGGGTGGCCGGAGGCCTGGGCGGCGGTGGCGGTGCCGCTCTCGACGACGCTCCGCAGGATGGACGTGGTGGTGTCGGCGGCCTTGCGGCTGACGGCCTGCGTGGACTCCGTGACGGGGATCTTGATCGCCGCGCCGTCCTTGCTGATCTTCTCGATCATCGTGTACGTGCCGTGCTTGCCGTGGTTGGCGAGCGTGGCGTACGCCTCCGTCATGTCGAGGACGCTCGCGGTGGCGGTGCCCAGGGCGATGGACGGGTACGGGTTCATGTCCGGGGTGTTCTTGGGCAGACCGAGGTCGATCGCGGTCTTCTCCACCTTCTCGGGGCCGACGTCCACGGCCATCTGCGCGTACACCGAGTTCACGGAGCTCTGGGTGGCCTGGCGGACGGTGGTGTTGCCGTAGTTGACGTAGTCCTCGTTCTCGGGGGCGTACGTCTCGCCGGGCCAGCCCACCACGGGGCGCCTGTTGGTGCCGTCGTAGACGGTGTTCGGGGTGATCGCCTGGCCGCTCTGGTTGTTGGAGGCGTTCTCCACGGCGGAGGTGAACACGAACGGCTTGAAGGTCGAGCCGACCTGGAAGTCGCGGCGGGTCGCGTTGTTCACGTACTGCTTGGTGTAGTCGATGCCGCCGTACATCGCGATGACCTTGCCGGTCTTCGGGTCGATGGAGACACCGCCGGCGCGGACGTAGTTGTCGGCCTTGCGGTTCTTCTTGTCGAGCTTGTCCATCAGTTGGTCGTCGACGGCCTTGATGAAGGCGTTCTGCATCTTGGGCTGGATGGTGGTGGTGATGCGGTAGCCACCGCCGTTCTCCAGCGCCTCCTCGTCGATGACCTTGTTGGTGATGAGGTACGACTTGATGGCCTCGACTAGGTAACCGCGCTGCCCGGAGAAGGCGGTGGACGTGGTGGCCTGCTTCGGCATCGGGAACTTCGCGCCGGTCCGCTCGGACTGCTCGAGCCAGCCCTCCTTGACCATGCCGTCGAGGACGTAGTTCCAGCGGGCGACGGCCGCGTCCTTGTTCTCGGGGTGGGCGACGACGTCGTACATGCTCGGCGCGTTGACCAGGGCGGCGAGGTAGGCGCCCTGCTCGGCGGTGAGTTCGTCGGCGTCGACGCCGTAGTAGGCCTGGGCGGCGGCCTGGATGCCGTAGGCGTTGCGGCCGAAGAAGCTGGTGTTGAGGTAGCCCTCCAGGATCTCGTCCTTGGTCACCTCACGGTCCAGCTTGATCGCGATGAAGAACTCCTTCACCTTGCGGGTGACGGTCTGGTCCTGGGCCAGGTAGTAGTTCTTCACGTACTGCTGGGTGATCGTCGAACCGGACTGCTTGCCCTTGCCGGTCGCGGTGTTCCAGCCCGCGCGGACCATCGCCTTGAGGTCGATGGCCGGCTCGGAGTAGAAGTCGCGGTCCTCGGCGGCCAGTACGGCGTGCTGGGCGGCCTTGGAGACCTTCGACAGCGGGACGTTCTCGCGGTTGACCTCGCCGTCCCGGGCGATCTGGGTGCCGTCCGCGTACAGGTAGACGTTGCTCTGCTTGGTCGCGGCGTCCTGCGGCTTCGGGATGTGGACCATGTTGTAGCCCAGCACGAAGGCGCCGACGATCAGCATGATCCCGACCACGAAGGCGCCGAGCACCATGCGCCAGGTGGGGATGAGCCGCTTGAAGCCGGTGCGCTTGGGCCGCTTGGGCTTCTTCGCCTTGCCGCCCCCGGCCGCGGGGTCGGGCGTGATGTCGGGCACGGCGGCGGGCGCGGTGGCGGATGCGGTGGCGGCGGCCTTCCCGGCGGGGATGACGCCCAGGGCCTGGGTGGGCGTGTCCGGCACCGGCCGGGCGGGCGCCGCGGCGGACTTCAGGGCCGGCGTGATGCCCAGGGTGGTGGTGGGCGTGTCGTCACCGGCGGCGCCGGATGCCGCGCCGGGCGTCCGGGGGGCCTTGCCGTCATGGGCGCCGGTGGGCCTGGTGTCAGGGGCTCCGGCGGGGTTGCCGTCGCGTCCGGCGGTGGGCCCGGTGTCACGGGGGCCGGTGGGGCTGCCGCCCAGTGCGCCGGCGGCCCTGGCGGCCCTGGCGGCTCTGGCGGCCCTGGCGGCCCTGGCGTCAGGGACTCCGGCGGGCATGCCGTCACGTCCGTCGACGGGCTTGGCGTCACGAGTTCCGGAGGGGTTGCCGTCACGCGCATCGGCAGGCTTGGCGTCGCGGTTTCCGGCGGGCTGGCCGTCGCGGGCTCCGGCGGGCCGTCCGTCACGGGTCCCAGCGGGCTGACCGTCACGTGCCCCGGCGGGCTTGCCGTCAGAGGTCGGCGTCGGCTTGGCCTCCGGCGTCCGGGCGGATCCCGCGCCGGGCTTCCCGCCGGGAGTCGAGCCGGGCTTCCCGCCGAGTGCCGCACCAGGCTTCCCGCCGGACGCCGCATCAGGCTTTTCGCCGGACGCCGCACCGGGCTGCCCGCCGGGCACCGCGCTGGGCTTCCCGCCAGGCGCCGCGCCGGACGGCCCACCAGGCGCTGCGCCGGACTGCCGGTCGGGCGTCGCGCCGGGCTTGCCGTCCGGCTTCCCGCCGGGCGTCGTACCGGGCTTCCCGGCGGACGCCGCGTCAGGCCTCCGGGTGGACGCCGCGTCAGGCCCCCCGGCGGGCGCCGTGTCAGGGCTCCCGCCCGGCGTCGTGCCGGGCTTACCGTCGGTGTTTCCCTTGGCGGCGTTGTCGCCGGACCCCGGAGGCGTGCCCGGAGTGCGTCGCTCCGGGTCTCTCGGTGCCCAGCCCGGGCCGTTCCGCTTCGGCTGCGGCTCGTCGCTCATCGTGCTGCCGTGCTCCTGTTTTCGCGTCGTACGTTCATTTCCGTACGGACTCGTACGCTTTGCGCCCGCTCCGGGCCGGTTCTGCGCCCCTGAGTAAAGACTCTCGCACCGTTCGATCCGTTCCCGGATCCCGCCACGCGCCCCGCACACCCCACGAGCGCCACCGTCCGCCCCCGAAAACGCGTGGCACGCCACTCCGGCCGCGGACTAGGCTTCTTCGCTTCGGCCCGAATCGGTCCAGGCCTCGGCCTTTCGCCTAACTCTTCGCAGCGGATGGGGGTTTCCTCGTGGGCACAGGGCGGTTGTACGCCGCCGTCGCCGCCGGTGGTTTCAGGCGGTACGCGACATATCGGGTGGCCACCGCCGCGGGGGTGTTCACCAACACCGTCTTCGGCTTCATCCTCGCATACACCTACCTGGCCCTCTGGCATGAGAAGCCCCACCTCGGCGGCTACGACCAGGCGCAGGCCCTCACCTATGTATGGGTCGGCCAGGCGATGTTCGCGGTGATGGTGCTGGGGAGCGCGGGGTTCGAGGAGGAGTTGATCGAGCGGATCCGGACCGGGGACATCGCGGTCGACCTGTACCGGCCGGTCGACCTCCAGCTGTGGTGGCTCGCCGCCGACATGGGCCGGGCCCTGTTCCAGCTGCTCGGACGCGGTGTCGTCCCCATGGTCTGCGGCGCTCTCTTCTTCGACCTGGCACTGCCCTCCGGCCCGCTGCCCTGGCTCGCCTGTCTCGTGGCGGTCGCCCTCGGGGCCCTCGTCAGCTTTGCGATCCGGTACATCGTCGCCCTGTGGGCGTTCTGGCTCCTCGACGGCGCCGGAGCGATGCAGATCACCTGGCTCACCGGAGTGTTCTTCTCCGGGATGCTCCTCCCGCTGAACGTCTTCCCCGGCGCGCTCGGCGACCTCGCCCGCGTCCTGCCCTGGTCCGCGCTGCTCCAGGCCCCGGCGGACGTCCTGTTGGGCGAGGCCGACCCCTGGGGGACGTACGCCTTCCAGCTCGCCTGGGCGGCGGTACTGCTGGCGGTCGGGCGGCTGATCCAGTCGGCGGCGACGCGAAAGGTGGTGGTCCAGGGTGGCTGACCTCGACGAGCGCGCGGTCGCGAGGGTCAAGGAGGAGAACCCGTTCGGCGAGTACGGCGTGTACAGCCGTGTACGGGACGGTCTGCGCGCCTACCGCATGATCGCCGCCATGTGGATCCGCTCCACGATGGCCTACCGCGCCTCCTTCGCCATGACGACCTTCGGGAACTTCGCGGCGACCTCGTTCGACTTCGTCGCGATCCTGCTGATGTTCTCCCAGGTCGACGAGTTGGGCGGCTTCAGCCTGCCCGAGATCGCCCTCCTGTACGGCACCTCCGCCGTCGCCTTCGGGCTCGCGGACCTGATGATCGGCTCCATGGACCGGCTCGGCCGCCGGGTCCGCGACGGCACGCTGGACACCCTCCTCGTCCGCCCGGTCCCGGTGCTCGCCCAGGTCGCCGCCGACAAGTTCGCGCTGCGCCGCCTCGGCCGGGTCACCCAGGGGTTGTTCGTCCTCGGGTACGCCCTGACCACGCTCGACATCGCCTGGACACCGGTCAAGGTGCTGCTGATCCCGTTGATGGTGTGCAGCGGCGGGCTGATCTTCGCGGCGGTGTTCGTCGGGGGCGCGGCCTTCCAGTTCGTCGCCCAGGACGCCTCCGAGGTGCAGAACGCCTTCACGTACGGCGGCGTGACCCTCCTGCAGTACCCGCCGTCCCTGTTCGCCAAGGACCTGGTGCGCGGCGTGACCTTCCTCCTGCCGCTCGCCTTCGTCAACTGGGTGCCCGGGCTGTACGTCCTGGGCCGCCCCTACCCCCTCGACCTGCCGACCTGGCTGGCCTTCGCACCCCCGCTGGTCGGCGTGGCCTGCTGTGCGCTGGCGGGTCTCGCGTGGCGGGCGGGGCTGCGTTCGTATCGGAGCACCGGGAGTTAGGGAGTCAAGGGACACATGAGCGATGCACTGGGAGCGGACACGGGCGTGGACACGGACACGGACACGTACGTGGACACCGGCGCGGACAGGGGCGCGGGCGGGGATCGGTTCATCGAACTCGACCGGCTGGAGAAGGTCTTCGACGTCCGGAAGAAGACCGGGTTCCTGCGCCGGGAGCGGCGCGAGGTGCGGGCGGTCGACTCGATCTCCTTCACCGTGGCGCGCGGTGAGATGGTCGGTTACATCGGCCCGAACGGCGCCGGGAAGTCCACGACGATCAAGATGCTGACCGGCATCCTGACGCCGAGCGGGGGCCGCGTGCGGGTCGCGGGCATCGACCCGTCCCGCGAGCGGACGCGGCTCGCCCGGCGTATCGGGGTGGTGTTCGGGCAGCGTACGACCCTGTGGTGGGACCTCCCCCTCATCGACTCCTACCGGCTGATGCACCGCATGTACCGCATCCCCGACGCCCGATACCGCGAGAACCTCGACCGCTGCGTCGAACTCCTCGAACTGGGCGCCCTGCTGGACGTGCCCGTACGGCAGCTGTCGCTCGGCCAGCGCATGCGCGGGGACATCGCGGCGGCGCTGCTGCACGACCCCGAGGTGCTGTACCTGGACGAGCCGACGATCGGGCTCGACGTCATCAGCAAGGCCAAGGTCCGGGAGTTCCTCAAGGAGCTCAACACCGAGCAGGGCACGACCGTGCTGCTCACCACGCACGATCTCCAGGACATCGAGCAGCTGTGCCGCCGGGTGATGGTCATCGACCACGGGCGCCTGATGTACGACGGGCCGCTGACCGGGCTGCACGAGGTGGGCGAGAGCGAGCGCACGCTCGTCGTCGACCTGGAGCGCGAGCTGCCGCCGATCGAGGCGGCGCCCGCCCGGGTCGTACGGGTGGAGGGGCCCCGGCAGTGGCTCGCGTTCCCGGCGTCAAAGTCGGCGGCCCCGCTGGTGGCGCGGATCGCCTCGGAGTATCCGCTGATGGACCTGTCGGTGCGGGAGCCGGACATCGAGGTCGTGATCGCCCAGATGTACGCGCAGCAGGCGGAGCGGGTGGGGGAGCCGGGGCCGGCCGTGTCGTAGGCCAGGGAAGGGGCGGGGAGACGGGCGGGCAGTCGGGCGGGGAGTCGGGCGGGGAGTCGGGCGGGGAGCCGGGCGGGGAGTCGGGTGAGGTCGTCTCGTTCCCCCGTGCGGGCGTTCCTCGTAGGCTGATTCGTATGACGGACGACTTGCCGGATCTTCCGGCCGCCGCGGACCTTCGTGCCTCCGACGCCGATCGTGAACGAGTCTCCGAGCAGCTGCGGGACGCCCTCGCGGAGGGGCGGCTCGACATGGAGGAGTTCGAGG
>NZ_JBHVDX010000346.1:0-7165 GCF_042802555.1 Streptomyces sp. NPDC057474
GGTCCGAACGGACCGGCCCCCGCGGTGCGTGGTGACCACGGATCCGTCGACGGCAGCGATATCGTCGCGGAGTGACGAGTCTTTCCGGGGACCACGACAGCGGCGGCTCCGCCGCAGAGCCCCAGACCCGTATGTGCGCCCGCTGTGGCACCACCGCCCAAGCCCCCCAGCCCCTGTGGATCTGTTCCGTGGAGAACGGCGGACGGCACTACTTCTGCGAGACGTGCGCCCGGGAGAACCTGCGAGCGATCGAGGGCCGGCTGGACTCGGCCTGGTGGTGAGCCTCGGGCCCAGGACTGCTTCCTGTGATCCTGACCCGGGTCCCGGAGACAGCTGACGAGCCGGCGCTGCTCGAACCGATTACGCCTCCGCCGCCGACTCGCCCTCCTCCTCTTCGGAAATGAATCCCGGCAGCCACTCCTCCAGTTCGTCGCGCATGCGCACAGTCGCGCCGAGTTGGCACAGGACGCCGATGGTGCTCAGGGTCACCCGGTGGATGAGGAGGTAGGACGGGGGCAGGTTCAGTTGCTTGCCCAACTGGTGGGCGGGGGAGCGGGGGTCGGCGATGCGGGCTGCCTGGCTGCGCATCCAGCCGCGGGCGAAGGCGAACTCGTCCGCCCGGACCGGTTCGATGATGGGGTGCAGATAGTCGAGGACCGCGTCCGGGTCCAGGTCTATCGACTCCTTCACAAAGCCTTCCGTGCAGAGCATCTCGTAGACCGCCTCGGCCTCGCCCTCGATCGTCAGCCGCAGGGCCTCACCGATCGGGGCAGGCAGGCCGCCCGGCAGACGATCCACCGTGCCGAAGTCGAGGACGCCGAGGCGCCATCCGCGCTTCTCGTCCGGCAGGAGGCGGAAGTTGCCCGGATGCGGGTCCGCGTGCAGGAGGCCGGTGCGGGCCGGGCCGGAGAAGAGGAAGCGGGTCAGTAGCTGGCCCGCCCGGTCGCGCTGCTCCTGAGAACCGTCGGTGATCACCTCGGAGAGAGGGGTGCCCTCCATCCACTCGGTCACCAGCACCTGCTCGCACTGGTGCACCACGGCCGGGACCACGACATCCGGGTCGCCCGCGAACTCCTCCGCGTGCGCCTGCTGGGCCTGGGCCTCCAGGCCGTAGTCGAGCTCTTCGGAGACACGGTCCCTCAGCTCCGCGATGAGCGGCTTGATGTCCATCCCGGGGATCAGCGGGCCCAGCAGACGAGCGAACCGACTGAGTTGGCCGAGGTCGGAGAGGAGGGCCTCGCCCGCGCCCGGGTACTGCACCTTGACGGCGACCGCACGGCCGTCGTGCCACACCGCGCGGTGCACCTGGCCGATCGAGGCCGCGGCGGCCGGCTTGTCCTCGAACTCCAGGAACAGCTCCTGCCAGTCCTTCCCGATGCGCGCCTCCAGTACGGAGTGCACCGTGCGGGTCGGCATCGGGGGCGCCGCGTCCTGGAGTTTCGTCAGGGCCGCGCGGTAGGGGCCCGCGACCTCCTCGGGGAGCGCCGACTCGAAGACGGACAGGGCCTGCCCGAACTTCATCGCGCCGCCCTTCAGCTCGCCCAGGACCTTGAACAGTTGCTCCGCCGTTCGCTGCTGGAGTTCGCGGCCCACGAGCTCCGCCGACTCGCCGACGATTCGCTTGCCGAGTCCCCAGGTGGCCCGGCCTGCGATGCCGAGCGGAAGCGCGGCGAGCTTGGCGGTCCGGGTGACCGCCTTTCGGGGAAGATCAGACATGCGCCCTCCAAGTCCCAGCAGGCCGTGCCGCGTGTGCTTTGCGGGACAACCTCGTTGACCGCTGATGCCCCGCCATTGTCTCGTGTGCCTCCCCGTCTTTTGCGGTGTGTTCCCCGTTACCTTTCCCCGGGGCACCCTTTTCAGTGGCCGCGCAGGAGCATGCCGGGTGGGGCCACACCGGGCGCGCGTGCCAGTCGAACCCCGGTACCGAGACTTCCCAGCGGGCGCCCGCGCTGGACGGCATGTGCCCGTCGAGGAACGCGAGCGCATGCCCCGCGGCCAGTCCCGCGACGGTCGTGGCCAGCGTCAGGTCGCACGCGTCGAGCTGGTGCGGGCGGCCGGACCGCCACTGCGCGACCAGCCGCGGCCAGGTCTCGTCGCGGTCGGCACGGCTCTGGTCGAGGCAGCCCGCGCAGCCCGTCTCACCGGGCAGGACCAGGGGGCCGACCACGCCCGTCCCCTCCACCACACCGGCATAGAGGTGTGGCGTGCCCGAGGCGATGAGCGGCTCGGCGGCCGTGGGCTTGGGGGCGTGGACGTCGACACCGTCGCGTGGGGCGAGGATCACCAGAGAGAAGCCGGGCTCCTCGCGGAGGCGGTTCATCGGCATGTCCCCGGACGGGGCCGCGGGCGGCCGGGAGCCACGGCGGCGCCGGGGCGGGCGATCGGGTGCCGCGTGGCGAGCGGCTCGGCGTGCCGCCATGTCCCTGCGCTCGCCGATCGACTCGGCCGGCAGACCGCCTGGCGTCACGTCCCACGGCTCGACCCGGCCGACATCTTGTACGTCGACCTCGCCGACGCCGGCCCCCGACAGCAGGGAGGCGAGCACCGCCCCCACCCGCCCCGCGCCCCGTACCTGCACGCTCAGTGACCGGCGGGCGGCCAGACGTTTCATGGCGTCGCCCGGCTCGGACGCGATCAGAGAGAGCGAGGCGGCGTCGGAGCGCAGCCGGTCCAGAACCTCGGGTTTGGCGCGCAGGTCGCCCGCGGCCGTGCCGCCGCCCGTCGCGTCGTCCAGCAGGCCGGACCGGGACAGGCGGTCCACCAGCCCGTCCACATGACCGTCCGGCAAACCCATGCGCTGCCCCTCCTCGCGCAGGAGAGGCAGCCCGCGTGTGCCGTCGAGCAAGGCGAGGAAACTGCCTGTCGCCGTGTCCATCGGGCCCAGCACCATGGCGTGCGCCGGTGCCAGGCCGAACTGCACGGTGTTGAGATCCCGCCAGCCGCGCCGGAGCGCGGGCTTCACCATCGGATGCATGATCGGCCCCCGTAGCCAGAAATAGGTCCCCGTGTGTCGACGGTGCGAGTGCCTGGTCCGCCGACGAGTGCCAGCATGCACGGACCGCGACGATGCCTGTCGAGAGTTGTCCACAGGCGACGGCATTCGTCGTACAAATCAGGCGCTCGGAGTGCGGATCGATATCGAACCGTCCCGGAGGCGCGACTTCCCCCGTGTGCAGCGGGTAACGTCGGGGCGTGCCCGCCGACCCACTGCACCGCGCCGGAAAGCCACAGCGCAGCACGACGAGCCAGCCGCCAAGCGGCTCGGGGGCGAGCGCGATCGAGGTCCGCAGGAGCGCGCGACGGCGTAGAACGGTCTCCGCGTACCGCGAGGGCGATCGTACCGTCGTGCTCATCCCCGCTCGGATGTCCGAGGCGGAGGAGCAGCGCTGGGTAACCGTCATGCTCGACAAGCTGGCCGCGCAGGAAAGCAAACGGCGCCTCGGTGACGCCGAACTGACGGACCGCGCCGCCCGACTCTCGGACCAGTACTTCGGCGGTCGCGCCCGGCCCACCTCGGTCCGCTGGGTCACCAACCAGAACACCCGCTGGGGCTCGTGCACCCCCGCCGAGGGCAGCATCCGCCTTTCGCACCGGCTGCAGGGCATGCCCGAGTACGTCGTCGACTACGTCCTCCTCCACGAACTCGCACACCTGCTGGTACCAGGTCACGGTCCCCGTTTCTGGCAGCTGTTGGAGGCCTATCCGCGTACCGAGCGTGCGCGCGGCTACCTCGAAGGGGTGGTTGCCGCCGATCGGCTGCCGCATCTGCCGGCCGCGCGGGACGAGTGACACCACCGCGCGGTCGTCCACCGGAGGACGGGTCGCGGCCTGCGGCCTGAAGGCGGGGCACGGCCTGCCGCCTGAGGACGAGTGATGCGAAAGGGGCGCCTCACGCGCGCGTGGGCGTTTGCGGGACAGGTGACCGAAGTCGCGCTTTTGTACCGGCTCTGTACCAGCCGCGTACGTCTCAGGACTTTGCGGTTAGCCTGGCGCGACGCACTCGCAGGCGCACGCACTTTCGGGATGGGGGACGGTCGTTACGCATGGCCAGGGAATTCCAACGCGGCCACAAGGCCAAGATCAGTGACCTCACCGCGGGTACGGATCTGTACGTAGGTGTACAGATCTCCGCCCCCGGGCTGAGCTTCGATATCAGCTGCTTCGGCCTGGACGCCGACGAACGGCTCTCGGACGACCGCTACTTCGTCTTCTTCAACCAGCCGAAGACCCCCGAGGAGTCGATCCAGCTCCTGGGCGCCCAGTCGGGCGACACCGAGTCCTTCCGCGTCACTCTCGACAAGATCCCGCCCCAGATCCAGAAGCTGTCCTTCACGGCGACGATCGACGGCAACGGGCAGATGTCGCAGATCGCCCCCGGTTACGTCCGCATCGTCGCGGGCGGCGAAGAGGTGGCCCGGTACCCGTTCGAGGGCTCGGAGTTCTCCACCGAGCGCGCCGTGATGCTGGGCGACTTCTACCTGAAGGACGTATGGCGGTTCGCGGCCGTCGGGCAGGGCTTCGACGGCGGCCTCGACGCGCTGCTGCAGAACTTCGGCGGCGAGGTCGCCGAAGACGAGCCCGCCGCCCCACCGCAGCAGCCGCAGGCCGACGCCGCGCCCGGTTTCGCCCCGCCCGCGTTCGGTGCCCCGGCCGCCCCGGTGCCCGCACCGGCCCCGGAGCCTGCGCAGGGGTTCGCGCCCCCGGCGCCCGCACCCTCCGTGCACGCCGCGCCGACCATCGCCGCGCCCCTGAACACGCCGCCCGGTGTCCCCGTTCCGCCCCCGTCCGCGCCCGCACCGCAGGGCGGACCCTTCACCCCACCGGGCGCTCCGCCGCAGGGCGGGCCCTTCACGCCCCCTGGCGCCCCGCCCCAGGGCGGGCCCTTCACACCGCCGGGCGCGGCTCCGCAAGGCGGCCCGTTCACTCCCCCCGGTGCCCCCGCGGCCTTCCCTGGGCAGGCGCAGCCCTTCGGTGGCGGTACGCAGCTCGCGCCGGTGCCGCCGGAGGCGGGTCTGCGGGTCGTCCTGACGAAGTACTCCGAGGCACCTGTCGGAGACCGCTGGACCGAGCAGAATCCACAGCTGGTGCGGACGACGCTCACCAAAGGCGCCAACATCCTCGCCAAGCAGGGCAGCATGGTCGCGTACCAGGGCGACATCGACTTCGCCCACAAGGGTTCCGGCCTGCTCGGCAAGTTGACGGGCCAGCTGACCGGCCAGGGTATGGCCCTGATGCGCTGTTCCGGCGACGGCGAGGTGTTTCTCGCGGACGAGGGCAGCCACCTCTTCGTCATCCGCCTGGAGAACGAGCAGCTCTACACCAGCGCGCGCGGAGTCCTTGCCTTCGACGAGGCGCTGGACACCGAGATCCGCCGAATCGAAGGCGCGGGCCTGCCCGGCGGCGGCCTGTTCAGCATGCTCTTCTCGGGCACGGGAGCGGTCGTCGTCAAGACGCGCGGCGTTCCCGTCGTCCTGCCCGTCGGCCCGGCCACGTACGTCGACGGCAACGCCGTCATCGCCTGGTCCGCCGGCGCGCAGGCCGTCACCACGACGTCGCTCAGGCTGCGCCGCTCCGGGTACGCCCGGCAGACCCAGGAGGCCATCAACCTCCAGTTCCGCGGCGCCCCCGGCAACTTCGTCGTCGTCCAGCCCTTCGAGGTGTGAGGCAGAGCATGGACCTCCAGACACTCAACGCGCACCGCTCCACCTCCACCGGCGTCCGCATGAGCGTGCACAGCTCCAAGACGCTCAAGGTCACCATGGTCAGCGGCCAGGACCTCCTGGCCAAGGCCGGCTCGATGATCGCGTACGACGGCTACGTACAGTTCGACGGCCCGCCCGCCACGCTGCGGCGCAGCGCGGAGGAGATGGTCAGCGGCGAGGGCGGAAAGCTGATGCTCTGCCGGGGCGACGGGGACCTTTACCTCGCCGACTACGGCGGTGACGTCCTCATCCTCCACCTGAACAACGAGGCGCTGTCCGTCAACGGTCCCACCCTGCTGGCCTGCGACGCCTCGCTTCAGCTCACCATTGAGCCGGTCAAGGGTTTGGCCAAGCTCTCCGGCTCGGGCCTCACCAATCTCGTGATCCGTGGCACCGGATGGGTCGCCCTGGTCAGCCGGGGCGTGCCGATCTCCCTCGACTGCGCCGAACGGGAGACGTACGTCGACCCGGACGCCCTGATCGCCTGGACCGAAGGCCTCGACATGAAGGCCCGTCGCACCATCAAGGCCAGTGCGCTCATCGGCCGGGGCAGCGGGGAGGCTTTCCAGATCGGTTTCAAGGGGAGGGGCTTCGTGGTCGTCCAGCCCAGCGAGGACACCGGCGACCGTTTCAAGATCCGTGGCTGACCGGGGCTGAGAGGAGAACAGCACACCATGCACAGCACACTCTTCGCGCACATCCCGGTGAACCACACCGAGCGCTACACACTGCAGAACCCACAGCTGCTCAAGACCGACGTCACCATCGGCAGCAGCCCCGTCCTGGCCCGCCAGGGCGCCATGGTCGCCTTCGAGGGTCAGGTCGACTTCGACAGCCAGTACCGCAACCGCAGCTGGCGCAACGCCGAACGGATGACCGGCGAGCGGCTCGAACTCATGCGCTGCAAGGGCAACGGGATCGTGTATCTCGCCAACTTCGCGCAGTACCTGCACATCATGGAGGTCGGCAGAGGCATCACCGTCGACTCCTCCGCCGTCCTCGCCTTCGACGGCTCGCTCAACGTCGGCATCGTCGCCGTGGACAGCGCCGTCGAGGTGGCCTCGGCCGGGGCGTACAACCTGGAGCTGTCCGGTGGCGGCAAGGTCGTCCTGATGACCTCGGGTCCGCCGCTCGCTCTCGAAGTGACGCCCGAGAAGAACATCTGCGTCGACTCGGACGCCGTGATCGCCTGGTCCACCTCGCTGCGTACGCAGCTACAGGCGCCGACCTCCACCTCCGCCGTGTGGCGCCGCAGGGGCTCCACCGGTGAGGGCTGGGAGATGCACTTCGGGGGCCACGGACATGTCCTGGTGCAGCCGAGCGAGCTACTCCCGCCCCAGCACCTGCGCACGTCCGGGGTGCTCGGCCAGTTCGGTATGGGCGGCGGCGGACTGAGCGGAAACTCCCTCGGGGGCAGCCGCAACTGATCAGCGGGCAATATGTGTAAGGGGCGTCCGCTATGG
>NZ_JBHVDX010000347.1:0-7145 GCF_042802555.1 Streptomyces sp. NPDC057474
AGCGGGCTCGCGGCTGGTGTTGGCACCCGCCGTCACACCCCCCCCTGCGTTGGCGGACCTCCCCACGCACTCCGCGCCGCGCCACGGCCCGGTCAAGTCCCCGCCCCCCGCCCCACTCAAGCGGCGGGGCCGCCGGGAGACCCTGGCCGGCTATCTCTTCATGTCCCCGTGGATCGCCGGGTTCCTGCTGCTGACAGCGGGCCCGATGGCCGCCTCGCTCTACTTCGCCTTCACCGACTACAACCTGTTCGACGCGCCCAAGTGGATCGGCCTCGACAACTTCTCCGAGATGTTCGCCGATCCGCGGTGGCAGCATTCGGTGCGGGTGACGCTCTGGTACGTCGTCGTCGGTACGCCGATCAAGCTGATCGCGGCCCTCGGTGTGGCGCTGCTGCTGGCCCAGAAGCGGCGCGGACAGGCCTTCTATCGGGCCGCCTTCTACGCGCCGTCGCTGATCGGGGCCAGCGTCTCCATCGCGATCGTCTGGAAGGCGATCTTCTCCGACGACGCGATCGTCGACCGTACACAGAAGATCTTCGGAATCGATGTCGGCGGCTGGACCGGCGACCCGGACATGATCATCTACAGCCTGGTGGCGCTCACCGTCTGGCAGTTCGGCGCCCCCATGGTCATCTTCCTCGCCGGCCTCAAGCAGGTCCCGCGCGAGCTGTACGAGGCGGCCGAGGTCGACGGGGCGGGTACGTTCCGGCGGTTCTGGAACATCACCCTGCCGATGATCTCCCCGGTCCTCTTCTTCAACGTCCTGCTGGAGACGATCCACTCCTTCCAGATCTTCAGCTCGGCGTACATCGTCGGCGGCGGCGCCGGAGGCAACGCCTGCGGTCCGGCGGACGGTTCGATGGTCTACACCTGTTATCTGTATGTCCAGGGCTTCGAGAACAGCCGGATGGGTCTGGCCTCCGCGATGGCCTGGATGCTGCTGGTCGCGGTCGCCCTGGTGACGGCGGTGCTGTTCTGGTCCCAGAAGCGCTGGGTGCACTACGAGGAGGGTGCCTGATGAGCGCACAGGCCACCGAGATCGCCCCGCCCCCGTCCGCGAAGGCCGGCGCCCTCCGGCGCAGGCTGCCCGGCTCCCTCGCCTGGCACCTCGGATCCCTCGCCATCCTCGCGGTGATCCTCTACCCGGTGATCTGGGTCGTCGGCGGCTCGTTCAAGAAGAGCGAGGACATCATCGGCAGCCTGGACCTGCTGCCGGGCGACCCGATCATCTCGAACTACACGAGCCTCGCCGACGGCATCGCGGACATCTCGATCTCCACGTTCTTCTTCAACTCGCTCACGCTCGCCGTGGGTTCGGTGATCGGGATCCTGGTGTCCTGCTCGCTGACGGCGTACGCCTTCTCGAAGATCAAGTTCGCGGGCCGGAACCTGTTGTTCACACTGATGATCGGTACGCTCCTGTTGCCGTACCACGTGCTGCTGATCCCGCAGTACGTGCTGTTCCGCAACATGGAAATGATCAACACGTACACCCCGCTGCTGCTGCCGAAGTACCTGGCCACGGAGGCGTTCTTCGTCTTCCTGATGGTGCAGTTCATGCGGAACCTGCCCAAGGAGCTCGACGAGGCGGCCCGGCTCGACGGCTGCGGGCACTTCCGGATCTACTGGTCGATCGTGCTGCCGCTGTGCCGGCCCGCGCTCATCACCAGTGCGATCTTCACCTTCATCAACTCCTGGAACGACTTCATGGGCCCGTTGATCTATCTGAACGAGCCCGACAAGTACACGGTCTCGCTCGGTCTGAAGATGTTCGTGGACCAGGACGCCGTGGCCAACTACGGCGGCATGATCGCGATGTCGCTGGTGGCGCTGCTGCCGGTGCTCGCGTTCTTCCTCGCCTTCCAGCGCTATCTGATCGACGGCATGGCCACCTCGGGCCTGAAGGGCTGAGGTGAGCTGATCATGGTCCAGGTCCGTGCCCGTGCGAAGGCCACCGCACCCCGCGAGGAGTCCCTGCTCGCCGAACGGTTCGCGCTGTTCGCCGAGTGTCTGCTCACGGGGGTGTGGATCGCGCTGGCCTCGCTGCCGCTGGTGACGTACCCCGCCGCGTTCGCCGCCGGCTCCCGGCACCTGAGGCGCCGTACGGCTCATGAGAGCGGCGGCTGGCGGGAGTTCGTGACCGACTTCCGGACGGCGGTGCACGGCGGCTGGCTCGTCGGGCTCGCCGGGTGGGCGGCGCTCGCGGCGGTGTGGGTGGACGTCCAGGCCGTACGCGCCGGGATCCCGGGCGGGCCGCTGGTCGGCGCGATCGGGATCCTCGCGCTGATCGGCGCCGCCGTCGCCGGACTGCGCGCGGCGGCGGTCTGGCGGCCCGGCGCCACCTGGCGGGCTCTGCTCGGCGCGGCCGGGCGGCGGACCGTGCTCGACCCCGCCGGATCCTTTCTGCTCGTCGGCGGAATGGCCGTGGTGGCCTGCTCCGCCTGGTTCGTCGCGCCGCTGGCGATCCCGGTCCTCGGTGCCGTCGCGGCGGCGGCCGTCGCCGTGGAGGAGCGGCACCGGCGCCGCCGCTGACCCGAGCGGGCGGTGCCTCGCGCCCAGGTCGGCGCCCCCCGGACGCGTCGCACCTCTCTCTGTCATGCCCCTGACCACCCGCACGCAAGACTTCCCGTACGGAAAGGAAAGGCCATGTCCCCCATCGACCGCAGGTCCCTTCTCAAGGCGGCCGCCGTCGCAGGAGCCGCCGCGCAGTTCAGCTGGGCGCTAGGGAGTTCGAACGCACAGGCCGCGCCCAGAGCCGAGGCGGCGGAGGCGGAGCCGGTGACCCTCGACTGGCTGGAGGACGGCGGACTCGGCGCCGCTCCCGGTTCGACGGTGGGTGTGCCGTGGCCGAAGGGCGCGTACGAAAAAGAACAGTCGTTTTCTTTGACCGACACGGACGGCAAGGCTGTGGCCGTGCAGTCCTGGCCGATCGGCTACTGGCCCGACGGCTCCGTGAAGTGGACCGCGCACGCGGTGGGCGCGAGCGCCGGCTCCGGCAAGCTCACCCTCGCCGCCGGCACGCCGACCGCGCCGGAGAAGAAGGTCACCGTCGACAGGAGCGGCGGCAGCATCGACGTGTCGACCGGTGTGATCACCGCGAAGATCGGCAAGTCCGGCTCCACCCTCGTGAAGTCCGTGTTGCGCGGCTCCACCGAGATCGCCAACACCGGCCGTCTGGTGCTGTTGCGCCAGCCGGAGATCGAGGACGGCGACCAGGGCGCGGAGAAGTACGAGCGGTTCGAGAGCGTCATCGGTGAGGTCGAGGTCGAGCAGGACGGGCCGGTCCGCGCGGTCGTCCGTATCGACGGCAAGCACCGCAAGGGAAGCCGCAGCTGGCTGCCCTTCTCGATCCGTCTCTACTTCTACGCGGGCGCCGAGTCGTTCCGCATGGTGCACACCATCACCTTCGACGGCACCCAGGAGCCCGGAAAGGCCGGCGGCGACTTCATCCGCGGCATCGGCGTCCGCTTCAAGGTCCCGATGCGCGACGCAGCGTACGACCGCCACATCCGCATCGGCGGCGAGGGCACGGGCCTGTTGCGCGAGGCCGTCAAGGGCATCACCGGGCTGCGGCGCGACCCGGGTGCGGCCGTCCGTACGGCCCAGTTCGAGGGAAAGAAGCTGCCCGACCCGTCCACCTGGGACCAGCGGGTCACCACCCGCCTCCAGTACATCCCCGAGTGGGGCGACTACACGCTCTCGCAGTTGTCCGCCGACGGCTTCGGTGTCCGCAAGCGCACCAAGAAGGGCCACGGCTGGATCCCGGCGGGTGGCGGTCGGCGGGCGAGCGGCTTCGGGTACGTCGGTGGCGCGTCCGGTGGTCTCGCCTTCGGTCTGCGGGACTTCTGGGAGAAGTTCCCCGCCCAGCTCGACATCCGGGACGCCCACACGGACACCGCCGAGGTCACCCTCTGGCTCTGGTCGCCCGAGGCGCAGCCCATGGACCTGCGCTTCTACCACGACGGCATGGGCCAGGACACCTACCCCGAGCAGCTCGAAGGCCTCAACATCACGTACGAGGACTACGAGCCCGAGTTCGGCACCCCCTACGGCATCGCCCGCACCAGCGAACTCCTCTTCTGGGCCCATGAGTCCACTCCGAGCGCCGAGGACATGGCCCAGCAGGTCGAGGCCGTCCGCACACCCGCGCAGCTCGCCGCCCCGCCCAAGCAGCTGATCAAGGCGGGCGTCTTCGGGCGGCTGTTCGCCGAGCCGGACCGCTCCACCGCGGCCAAGGCGAAGATCGAGGACCACCTCGACTTCCTCTTCACCTATTACAAGGACCAGGTGGAGATGCGCCGGTGGTACGGCTTCTGGGACTACGGCGACATCATGCACAGCTACGACCCCAGCCGTCACCAGTGGTGCTACGACGTCGGCGGCTACGCCTGGGACAACTCCGAACTCTCGCCGGACCTGTGGCTCTGGTTCGCGTACATGCGCTCCGGACGCGCGGACATCTTCCGCTTCGCCGAGGCCATGACCCGCCACACCGGCGAGGTAGACGTCTACCACCTCGGCAAATGGGCCGGTCTCGGCACCCGCCACGGCGTCCAGCACTACGCCGACAGCGCCAAGCAGCAGCGGATCGCCAACACCACCTACCGCCGTTACTACTACTTCCTCACCGCCGACGAACGGGTCGGCGACCTCATGCACGCCAACGTCGACTCCGACGAGACGTTCCTCGTCCTCGACCCGATCCGCAAGATCCGCACCGAGCCGTACACACCCGACCGGAACGCGCTGTCGATCGGGTTCGGCACCGACTGGTCCGGGCTCGTGTCGGCGTGGCTGACCGAGTGGGAGCGGCGCGGGCCGAAGTGGGAGAAGGCCAAGGCACGCGTCCTGTCGACGATGGAGACGATCGCGGCCCAGCCCAACGGCTTCGTCCAGGGCAACGCGCTCTACGACCTGGACACCGGCAAGTTCGCCGTCGCCACCGAGGCCAGGGTCGGCGTCTCCCACCTGTCGGCGATGTTCGGCCTGGTCGAGCTGAACGCCGAACTCCTCGACCAGATCGAGATGCCCAAGTTCAAGGAGGCGTGGCTCGACTACTGCCGCTACTTCAACGCGACGAAGGCGGAGCAGGCGGCGCGCTACGGCTCCAACTTCGGGAGCCTGCTGCTCTTCCAGGGCCACTCGCGGCAGGACGCGTACGCGGCGGTCCAGCTGGGCGACGACAAGCTGGCGGCCCGTGCGTGGCGGCAGTTCTACAACAGCGTCGACGCCTGGGACTACAAGGAGTCGACGGACTGGTCCACGAAGAAGATCGAGGGGCCGACGGCGCTCGTGCCGGGCAGCGAGGCGGCGTGGGTGTCGACCAACGCGACGGCGCTGTACGGGCTGGCGGCTATTCAGAACCTGGCGCTGGTGGGCGACAAGATGCCGTGACGCTCCGCTGGGGAGAGCGGGAGTGCATGGGGTGCATGGGGTGCCTTGGCGTCGTGGGGAACTGCGGGTTCGTTGTGGCTGGTCGCGCAGTTCCCCGCGCCCCTGAAGGGGCGCCTCAGCTCAGCTTTCCGAGTATGTCCCGCATACGCCGTGCGTCGCGCAGTCGCTGCTCGTAGGTGGCGCCCGCCGCGAGCAGTGCCAGACCGGCGAGTGCGGGAGGTACCCAACGGGGCAGGGCGTCCACGACCTGGGCGATGTACGGCGCGAGTTCGTGCAGGGCGACCAGGGCGAGCGTGGCGCCGCCGAGGAGGAGTGGGGCCTGGAGGCGGTGGCGGGCGCCCAGGAGGGTGACGACCAGGGCGGCGGCACCCAGCAGCAGGGGGCGGAGCCAGTGTGCGTCGCCCCAGGCCGTGACGAGGCTCGGGAGCAGCGTGACGGCGAGTCCCGGGCCGTACGCGGTCCAGGAGGAGGCCGTCAGGTCCCGGCGTCGGCGCAGGTGGCCGACGACCAGGGCCGGGACGGTCACCGGCAGGGTGTATGCCTCCGGGGAGCCGACCTCCCACGCCGCCAGCCGTACCCAGGAGGCCAGCACGAAGAGGGCGGCGGCCGCGTAGCCGATGTGCCGCCGGTCCGGTCGTACGGCCGTACCCGTGGCGATGACTCCGCAGAGCGCGAGGGTCAGGGCCAGCAGGGGCGGGTGTGTGGCGGAGAGGGCGATGGCCAGGAGGCCGGCCGCGGCGCCGGTCGCCTCGACCGGGATGGTCATGGGCGAGTCGCCGAGGCGTGCCGCGAGCAGGGCCGCGATGGCCGGGACGGTCAGGACGAGCAGTGCCGTGTGCTGCGGCTCCCAGTTGGCCGAGGCGCCGATCGAGCAGGTCAGGGCGGTGGCGTACGCGAGCGAGGCGGGGGCCGTGAGGGGGCCGAGGTGCGTGCGCCACGCCGTCGCCGCGAACAGGACGGTCGAGGCGGCGAGGACGGTGAGGGTCGCCGGCTCGGCGGCCAGGGAGTGGAGGGCCAGGCTCAGGGACGTGACGAGGGCCAGGAGAGCGCCGGTGAGGGGCAGCGGCGCCTGAAGGCGCTTGGGCTCCGCGAACCGTACGAATCCGGCGAAGCCCAGTGTGGCCATGACCAGGAGGCCCTGCGCCATCAGCCCGGCCGCGTACGGCAGTTCGAGGACTGCCGGGAGCACCAGGGCCGTCGCCCAGATGAGGACGAGGGCGCCGACCAGGGCAGGGGTACGCCAGGAGACGGTGCGCGCGGCCACGGTCAGTACCCCGGCGACGAGGACGAGTACGAGGGGTACGGTCGCCGTGTTCGGGGGCCACGGCGCGTCGAGCGTCACCGCCGCGCGGGTGTCCGTGGGTGCGCCGGACCAGATCCGCTCGATCCAGCCGACCGGGCCCAGCAGTGCGATGAGCAGCGTCGGCACGGTGGTGGCCAGGGCGAGGCCCTGGACGACCGCGGAGGCGTGGGCGAGGCCTCGGCGTACGGGCTCGGGGGCCTGTGTCCGTACCGTTGCCAACAGGGCGATCCCGCAGAGGAGATGGGCCGCAACCGTCCATACGTCGGGGAGGACCGACCGTGCGATCCCGCCGAGGCCCGCCACCGCGAGGAGCCCGCCGGTGAGCGCGGTGCCGAGGGCCAGGGCCGGCTTGGGGGTGAGCCAGGCGGCCGTCAGGGCGATCGTCGCGGCGAGGGCGAGGAGCGCCGCCGCACGGGCGGCGGCGCTCGGGCCGGCGGCGGCCCACGAG
>NZ_JBHVDX010000348.1:0-7123 GCF_042802555.1 Streptomyces sp. NPDC057474
CCGTCGAACGGATCCGTTCGACGGCGCGCCCCTCGGCTTTGGTGCGGGTGTCAGTGCGCGCCCAGGCCGCCGCTGCCGAAGCCGCCGCTGCTGTTCCTGCCCCAGCGCGGCCGCTTCTTCTCCGGGCTCGGCCGGGTCCCCTGGTTGCCGTGCACCTCGTACGGTGTCAGCCGGTGGTCGCTCTTGGGGATCTCGTCCGGTTCGCGGTTCAGCCGCTCCTCGTGGACGGGACCGCCCTCGGGCATCCGGGGATGCTCGTCGGGGCGCGGCCGGCGCGGCTCACGGGCGCGTACGCGGGCACCCAGCCAGAGGGCGCCGATCAGCATGGCCACCACCACGACGCCTGCCAGGAACGGTGCGATACCGCCCAGTACGCTGCGTTCGGCGGCTATATCAGTCCATTCCATGTTCATAATGGATGAATACCCCCAATAGGTCGAGTGAATCGGCCCGCTTCGAACGGCTCGTGCCCGGGTGCCCTGTCCTGTGCCCCGGAAACGGAACCCGGTGAACCGCATAACGGCGCGGATTCCATCCGCCGTGTTTGGCCGGATTGCCTCCGGCTACCCGCCCGTGGTGACCTCGATGACGACATCCCAGCAGGAACTCATCCAATTCCTTGAGGACCGCTTCGCCTGTGCGCAGGCGTGCACCGAATGTGCGCGTGCGTGCGCGCTGCGGGCGAGCCTCGCCGATCCGGACGGGCCCGAAGGCCAGGAACAGATGCGACGCAAGGGCATCATGTGCGCGGAGGTGTGCGACGCCACCTGCAGGGTGCTCTCCGAGGAGGCCAACCTCGACGAAGCCGGCATCCGCCTCCAGGTGGAGTGGTGCAGGACCGTCGCCCTGGAATGCGCGCGCGTCTTCGACGATTCCCCCGGCGCCGAGGACGGCGCCAAGGCCTGCCGCGAGTGCGCCCAGGCCTGCACGGACTTCCTCACCACCCTCCGCTGAGCCCCGGGTGTCGAGAAAGGGTCCCGCTCCCGCCTGTTCCCAATTACTGGAACACGTTCTAGCGTGTGCGCCGTCAGGTCGGCCTTGGGGAGCCTGGAGGCGCCGTGCACCTCGAATACACGCCCGAGCAGCAGCGGTTGCGCACCGAACTGCGCTCCTACTTCGCCGAGTTGGTCCCGGCGGGTGCCTACACCCGCCATGCCGACCCGGCGGCGCAGAAGCGCTTCTACCGCGAGACCATCCGCCGCCTCGGCACGGACGGCTGGCTCGGCGTGGGCTGGCCCAAGGAGTACGGCGGACGCGGCCTGACCGCCATCGAACAGTTCATCTTCTTCGACGAGGCCGCCCAGGCCGGCGTCCCGCTGCCGCTCATGGCACTCAACACCGTCGGCCCGACGATCATGCAGTTCGGCACCGAGGAACAGAAGTCGTACTTCCTGCCGCGCGTCCTGTCCGGTGAGATCGACTTCGCCATCGGCTACAGCGAACCCGATGCCGGCACGGACCTGGCCTCGCTGAAGACCCGCGCGGTCAGGGAGGGCGACGAGTACGTCGTCAACGGGCAGAAGATCTGGACGACCAACGGCGACACGGCCGACTGGGTGTGGCTCGCGGTCCGCACCGACCCCGACGCCCCGCCCCACAAGGGCATCACCATGCTCCTCGTCCCGACCATGGAACCCGGCTACTCCTGCACCCTCATCAACACCCTCGCCTCGCACGACACCACCGCCAGCTACTACGAGGACATCCGCGTCCCCGTCTCCCGCCGCGTCGGCGAGGAGAACAAGGGCTGGCGGCTGATCACCAACCAGCTCAACCACGAGCGCGTCACCCTCGCCGCCCACGGCACCATGGCCATCCGCTCGCTGCACAACGTCCAGCGCTGGGCCATGGAGACCAAGCTCGCCGACGGCCGCCGCGTCATCGACCTGCCCTGGGTCCGCCGTCGCCTCGCCCGGACCCACACCAGGCTCGACGCCCTCAAGCTCCTCAACTGGCGTATGGTCAGCGCCGTCCAGGAAGGCACCCTCACCCCGCAGGACGCCTCCGCCGTCAAGGTCTACGGCTCCGAGGCCCGCCGCGACGCCTACGCCTGGCTCATGGAGATCGTCGCCATCGCCGGCGCCCTCAAGGAGGGCTCCGTGGGCGCGGTCCTCCACGGCGAACTCGAACGCGGCTACCGCTCGGCCGTCATCTTCACCTTCGGCGGCGGCAACAACGAGATCCAGCGCGAGATCATCTCGTGGATCGGCCTGGGGATGCCCCGGGTACGGCGTTAGCCTGACTGTGACGAGGCTTTTTAGTTGGCACAAAAGCGGGACAGTTGGCACCGTAGCGAGGTGCGGACCGGAGGGTAGCGGACCTGGCTTGCAGACTGTCCGAGGCGGCTGACCTGCTGCTTCCTCAGGGCTGGTGAGGTTCGGGCGTGCTGCGCGTTCGTGTCTCCTACTAGATGATCGTGCGTACTGAGACACGGAGGCGCAGATTCTGGTCGCAGGGAGTCCCGAGTCGTGTCTAGTCTCAGGCGTCCGCGCCAGCAGAACTGCTCGCTGCTTCGTCCCTCAGGGTGGGGCCTGTTGTGATCCTCACGCTAAGGTCAGCCCCGGATCAGGATGTCGTCAATGCGGACCTGGAGGCTGGCCCCACGGTCGCAGGCGCTCGCCAGATGCGCCGCGTAGACGTCGAGACGTCTACGGAGATGGAGCCGGGCACCGCGCAAGTCGTCTCCCTGGAGAACGGAGAGTTCCCTGGTGAGCAAGGTGACGTCACCGCCGTTGCGCTCGGATTCACGGATGACGGGGCTGTGGACAGGTTCGCCCTGAGTGGCTCCGCTCCGTGCGAGGGCGGCCCCAATCTCAGGGTCGCCCTGCTCGTGAAGTCTGCGGAGGCGAGGGATGCCGGCAGTCAGAAGGTGCCACTCTTCACTCGTCATGCGCCACTCGGCCAGGCGCTGGCGGCGGTTCGCGTAGTTGATCCGGTCCTGGGTGACATCGAGGTGATCTGCGATTTGGTCGACTCGTCGGTCGAACTCAGACCACAGCTTAATAGGATCGAAGCGCTTGGCGAGGCTGAATATGAGCTTGGCGGCCATCTTCGGAGTCAGGTCGAGGACCTCGGCGCATCGGGGCCAGGAGGCGCCGGTGATGAGTCTCACGAGCCGGATAGAGGCGGCGCGGCGCAGCGCGCGCACCCTGGGGCGTTGGTCTTCTGGCATGTGATCGAGGAAGCCATCGAAGTAGGTGTCGAACCAAGGTTTCGGCAGGTAGGCCGGGACCTCCTCAACCGAGAACCGGTGCTTGCGGGCCGGTGTCCGCAGGCTGCGGTGCCCGTGAGTGCCGTAGCTCTTAGTGGCCAGGGCCTGGGCGAAACGAGGGGAGATGTTGAGCGACCGGGCGATCTGGCCGTAGAACATCGGGGCATGGGACCGGACGGTTTGGACCAACGGCCGGACCTGTTCGCGGAGGGATGTCTGGTCGTGCTCGCCGAGCAGAGTGTCGGCCGCCAGCAGCAGCGCTGCTCGTTGCGTGGTGTCCGCAGGGGCCGCACGGGTACCGGAGCGCCGCGGGGTTAGGCCCGTGACTTGGCTGGCCTGGATCAGTTCGGTGATCGGTGCCGCGTGCTCGTCGAGACGTGCCTGCAGAGAGCGAGAGGGGATGAGATCGGCAGCGGTCGGCCAGCTGAGAGTGATCAGGTGTGCGGCAAGGAGCAGGTCTTCGAAGTACGAGTTGCCGTCCGGCTCTTGTTGGTCTCCGAAGAGGCGCCGGTCGACGCGGTGTTGGAGGGCGAGCAGCCGGTCGAGGTCGGAGGCGATCAGGCCAGGCGGTGGGCCTGAGACATGGTCGAGGCGGTCCAGCCGGGTGCCGCAGCGGCGATTTCCTCGGGCCTTGGGTGCCGCGTCCTCGGTGCGATTGCGGCATTGCAATGCGTGCAGTCGCGTGCCGGGGCTGGTGACCAGGTTGAAGCGTCCCGAGCTGGAGGTGTTGAGCTGCCGTCGGCAGCCTGGGCAGGCCGATTCCAGCAGACGGTGGTGCTGGGGGCAGGCGAAGACCACGGGTAGATGCCACTGCAGTTTCCAGGGTCCGCCCCATGCCTGTTCAATCGCGCTCCCGTTGCCGCGCAGGCATGGGGGGCAATAGCGCGGTGAGAACTCCATGGCCCAGCGAGCGCTGAGCATGGTGGTCGTACGGTGCGGGGTGCGATACGCGGTCCGTAGGGGCGAGTAATGAGGCTGGAACCGTCTCAATGTCAGCGCGCTGACTTCGGCGACGTCCAGCCCCGTGGCCAGGGCGAAGTTCTGGGCCATAGCGCCTGGGAGATCCTGCAGAAGCAAGGTTGGAATGCGGGCGTTGTGTACTGAGCGTTCAATAAGGCCGCATCGGACCGCGAGCCAACGGGGAGGGATCTCGAGTCGGCTGGAGAGCCGTAGTAGGAAGCCAGGCAGAGATTCTTCCGGCAACGGGGCCAGGCTCCGTGCCAAGGGACGGAAGGTCACAGAGATGCTCCCGTGAGTGCTCGGGCGACGGGAGCGAGCAGCCGGCCCGCCTCGTTGGTATCGGCGGGAGAGGAAAAGGTGGTTGCGATCGCAGCAGTGTCAGCGCGCTGGTCGCAGGCGGTAGCGAGGACGGCGGAGTACGTTTCGAGGCGGCGCAGGAGCTCGCGTTTGCCGCCCTTGCGGTTGGCTGGGGTGCGGAGCTGGTTGATCGACGCGACCAGGCGCTGGGTGCTGCAGCCCGATTCCCTCAGGGCGCCGAGCATGGGGCTGTGAAGGTGATCGCCCTGAGTGACATGAGTCCAGATCAGCACGGTCGCGGTGTCACGGGTGGGGGAGGTGGCCCCCTGGCCGAACTGCATGGGGTCGCGGCACAGTTCGGCCCAGTCATCAGCCGGAACGTGCCAGGACGAAAGAAGCTCCCGGCGTCGCCCGTAGTGAACACGATCTGTGTCCCAGTCCAATTGGCTGGCCACACTTTCCACGGACCGCTCAAAGTCCGACCACAGATCCCGTGAATTCAACTCCTGCCGGATGACTTTGAGGGACTGCTGCGCGGTGTTCCACGGGATGTGGAGAGTCTTTGCGCAATCGGGCCAGGTGCCACCGCCACTCATCTCCGCGAGCTTGAGCGCTGAAACGCGCCGCAGGTGCCGCACCTTCCAGTCGGTGTGGTGCGCCCAGTGGGACAACAGGTCGTCGAAGTGGGCGGAGAGCCACTCCTGAGGCAGGAGAGCAGGAACGTGCTCGATTCGGAAGCGGCTGTGGCGTGAGGGAAGGAGCTGCCGCGCGTGCCGGTGGCCACCGGCACGGTAGAAACCCTGGGTATGGCACAGCAGGGCACGTGCCATCGCAGGGGAGACGTCCATGCGTCGCAAAGAGGCCCCGATGTTGGCCGGATTACGGCTGAACGCGGACGTCGCGAGCGGCCGGCTGATCCTGCGCTACAAGCTGGACGAGACCTCCGGCACCGTCGCCCACGACTCCTCCGGCCAGAACCACGACGGCACGGTCAACGGCACCGCCGATTGGAAGGGCGATCAGGGGCTGAGCTTCAACGGCTCCGACACCTACGTCAAGATGCCGGACAACATCATGGCCGGCCTGAACTCGATCACCGTCGACTTCGAGACGTGGATCGACCCGACCATGGGCAAGCCGTCCTTCCTGTACGGGATGGGCAACAAGAACAGCACCGGCGTGAGCGGCTACGGCTACCTGTTCACGACCGGCAACGAATTCCGCACCGCGATCACGCCGAGCGTTTCCGTCAACGAGCAGAACACCCGCCCGTCGGACACGACATACCAGCTGACACGCGGCATGTGGAAGCACATCACGTACACCCAGACAGGCACCACCGGAATCCTGTACGAGAACGGCGCGGAGAAGGCCCGCAACACCAATGTGACAATCACCCCCGGCGCGATCGGCTACGGGACGACCGTTGCGAACTACATCGGCCGGTCGCTGTTCGCCAACGACAAGTACTTCAAGGGCCGGATGCGGGACTTCCGTCTCTACAACCGGGCGCTGTCCCCCTCCGAGGTACTGACGAACGCCGGCGCCACCGAACTGGAGTGGGCGCAGATACAGGCCATCACCTCCTACAACGGCGCGCTCACGGCCTTCCAGGACAACACCGGGTACGGACCGGTGATCATTTTCCCCAAGGACTACGCCGGTGACTGGAACAACCCGGAGATGCCGCCCGGGTGGACCGACAGCTACGGGAACACCCCCACCTCCTGGCCCGAGTCCACGCGCGGGATCAGCCAGCTGTTCACGATCAGCGACCTCTCCGCCCTCGAGGACGCGGTCACCGCTCAGGTGCAGCCGAACGGCGACAGCACCTACCGGCTGGACGTCTCCTACGACGGGTCGATCGACCAGGTGGTGGTGAAGACCAACGCCCCCTCCTCGGTCACCGACCCGTTGACCACCCAGTACCCGGGCAAGCTCGTGATCGAGAGTGACAAGGCCCCGGACGGCAGGTGCGCACCGTACGAGACCGCCACGGCCAACGACATCGCCGACCCCGTAACGCCGAAGAGCGGTGTCAGTGACGGACTGACCTCGCTGCAGTGGCAGCAGGTCCAGGCCCTCGCCGACTACAACTGCGCGCTCACCGCGTTCGACGACCCCACCGTCGGACCGAAGCTCATCTTCCCCTCCGACTACACCGGCGACATCAACAACCTGGCGAAGCCGCCCCACTGGACCTCCACGGACGCCCAGATCCCGAGCGACTGGCCCGCCCCGACCACCGCGAAGAGTGCTCAGTTCACCTTCGCCCAGATCCAGGCCATCCGGACCGCGGCCGTCGACCGGATCACAAGCGCCACCAGCGACACCGCCAACTACGGCGTGACCGTCCGCTACGACGGCGTGAACGACAAGGTCGTGGTGCAGACCGACGCTCCCGCGTCCGTCACCGACCTGCTGGTGGCCGCCTACCCCGACAAGGTGCTGGTCGCCGCTCTGCCCGCCACCTTCAGCAGCAACTAGCCGGACCGTCGCCAGCACGGGTACGCCCGACTGGTGACCACAACCGAAAGCAGGCGGGGCCCCAGGGGCGGGGCCACCCCCCCCAACCGGGCCCCCCCCCCCCCCAGGTGCAGATTTGGGGCCACATGTAAAAGGAACAGGGCCCCGAGGGGCGATTATGCCAGCTGA
>NZ_JBHVDX010000349.1:0-7122 GCF_042802555.1 Streptomyces sp. NPDC057474
GTACGACTCAACCGCTCGGCATCATCACCGAACACCACATCCCGCAACCCCGAACCGGCATGCGCACACACCGCATCGAAAGCATCCGCGAACACCGGGAACGCCTCATACAACTCCCGCCCCATCCCCACCCGCTGCGCACCCTGACCCGAGAACAAAAACGCCGTCCGGCCGCCCCGCCGGGCTGTGGCGGTGACGACGTCCTGGGACGTGCGGCCCTCGGCGAGGGTCCGCAGCCCTGCGACGAGGGTGTCGCGGCCGGTGCCAAGGACGACGGCACGCTGTTCGAAGAGGGAGCGTCGGTCGGCGAGGGTGCGGGCGACGGCCACGTCGTCGGTGTGCGGGTGGCCGTCGAGGTGGGCGAGCAGGGCGGCCGCCTGGGCCTTGAGGGCGTCGGTGGTGCGGGCGGACAGGGTCCACGGGATCACCGTCGGCACCGGGCGCTCGGGAGCGGGGTCGCCGTCGTGCGTCTCCCCGGTCTGCGGGTCGGCGGGCGGGGCCTCTTCCAGGATGACGTGGGCGTTGGTGCCGGAGACTCCGAACGCGGACACTCCGCCGCGCCGGGGCCGGTCGGTGTGCGGCCAGGAGACGGGTTCGGTGAGGAGACGTACGTTGCCCTCGGTCCAGTCGACCTCGGTGGTGGGCGCGTCGACGTGCAGGGTGCGGGGGAGGACACCGTGGCGCAGGGCCATGACCGTCTTGATGACGCCGCCGACGCCGGCGGCGGCCTGGGTGTGCCCGATGTTCGACTTGAGCGAGCCCAGCCACAGTGGGCGGTCGGCGGGGCGGTCCTGGCCGTAGGCGGCGAGAAGGGCCTGGGCTTCGATGGGGTCGCCGAGGGTGGTGCCGGTGCCGTGTGCCTCCACGGCGTCCACGTCCTGCGGGGAGAGCCCGGCGGAGGCCAGTGCCTGCCGGATGACGCGCTGCTGGGAGGGGCCGTTGGGGGCCGTGAGACCGCTGCTCGCGCCGTCCTGGTTGACGGCCGAGCCGCGGATGACGGCGAGCACCTGGTGGCCGTTGCGGCGGGCGTCGGAGAGGCGTTCGAGCAGCAGGACGCCCGCTCCCTCGCCCCAGCCGGTCCCGTCGGTGGCGTCGGCGAAGGACTTGCAGCGCCCGTCGGGCGAGAGTCCGCGCTGCCGGCTGAACTCCAGGAAGGTGACCGGAGTCGACATGAAGGCGACGCCGCCGGCCAGGGCGAGGTCGCACTCGCCCTGGCGCAGGGACTGCACGGCGAGGTGCAGGGCGACGAGGGAGGAGGAGCAGGCGGTGTCGACGGTCAGGGCCGGGCCTTCGAAGCCGAAGGTGTAGGAGATGCGGCCGGAGGCGATGCTCGCCGCGCTGCCGTTGCCGAGGTGGCCCTCGACGCCGGGGGGCGGCACGGGGAAACGGGTGGCGTAGTCGTTGTACATGACCCCGGCGAAGACGCCGGTGGAACTGCCCCGCAGGTCGGCGGGGCGCAGTCCGGCGCGTTCGAGGCTCTCCCAGACGATTTCGAGGAGGAGGCGCTGCTGCGGGTCGGTGGCGAGAGCCTCGCGGGGTGACATGCCGAAGAAGGCGGGGTCGAAGTCGGCGGCATCGTGGAGGAAGCCGCCTTCCCGGGTGTAGACGGTGCCGGGGTGGTCGGGGTCGGGATCGTAGAGCGCGTCGAGGTCCCAGCCCCGGTCGTCCGGGAACGTGGAGATGCCGTCGGTGCCACTGTCGACGAGACGCCACAGGTCCTCGGGGGTGCGCACCCCGCCTGGGTAGCGGCAGCTCATGGAAACCACGGCGATCGGTTCCGTGGCCCTGCCCTCGACCTGGCGCAGCCGGGCGCGGGTGCGCTGGAGGTCGCTGGAGACTCGGGTCAGGAAGTCGTGCAGCCTGTCCTCGCTCACGGATCGGTCTCCCTTCGGCGGCGGGCACACTGGCTCGCGGTGGGGCACGGGGCATGGGGTCGGCCCCAGCACTGAGGGGCGCCGGGGCCGGTGAGGGGCGGGCGCACCGCCCGGCGCCCTCGAAGGGGCAGGCAGGCTTCACCGGTCCCGGGCCTGCCCCAGGGGCCGATTATGGGAGGGGTCGCGCCCGCTTTCGGGGTGCCGGCCGAGTGCTCTAAGAGAACTTCTAGCGTTGTGGCAGGCGTTGGAGGCGGCAGGCCCGTCGAGGCCGTTCCCGCGGGGCGCCGCTCACAGGCGGCTGGTCGGGTCCAGTGCGTCGGCGCGGACAGGGGGCATCAGGCCGAGCTCGGCCGACTGGTCGAGGAGGGTGCGTACGGCGTGGAGGCCGTCCTCGCCGAGCCGGGCCGTGAACTCGTTGACGTACAGGGCGATGTGCTGGTCGACGACGGTGGGTTCCATTTCCTGCGCGTGCCGGAGGACGTAGGCGCGGGACGCGGCCGGGTCGTCCCAGGCGGCGCGGGTGGAGGCGCAGATCGTGTCGGTGAGACGGCTCAGCATGGGTTCGCCGAGGGAGCGGCGGGCGACGATGGCGCCGAGGGGGATGGGCAGGCCGGTGCGCTTCTCCCACTCGTCACCCATGTCGGCCGTGCGGTGCAGGCCGTAGCGGTCATAGGTGAAGCGGGCCTCGTGGATGACGAGTCCGGCGTCCACGAGGCCGTCGCGGACGGCGGGCATGATCTCGTGGAAGGGCAGGACGACGGTCTCGCCGACGCCGCCGGGCACGGCGTCGGCCGCCCACAGCCGGAACATCAGGTAGGCCGTGGAGGTGGTGCTGGGCACCGCTACGCGGGCCCCGGTGAGGTCGGCGGGCTCGCCCGGCCGGGCGGTCAGGACGAGCGGGCCGCAGCCGTGGCCGAGGGCGCCGCCGCTCGGCAGCAGCGCGTAGTCGTCGAGGATGTGCGGCAGCACGCCGTAGGAGACCTTGAGGACGTCGAGTTCGCCGCGTCGGGCGAGGCCGTTGGTGACGTCGATGTCGGCGAAGGTGAGCCGCACGTCGGGGGCGTCGGGAAGCAGTCCCTCGGTCCAGGCGTGGAAGACGAACGTGTCGTTGGGGCACGGCGAGTGCACGAGGGTCAGCGGTGACGTCATGGGCGGGCGCTTCCTTCTTGTCTGCGGGCGGCGGCGGGAGCCCTCAGCAAACCCGTTGCGGATGTGGGGTTTTCCCCAGACTGCCCTCCGCGAGGATGGGCAGGCCCCACCGACGCGGCGTCGGTGCCCGGCGTCCCCGGCCAGGGCCCGTAAGTTCCGGATCGTTGGCCGGTTCCCCGGGTCTGTCGTGGCCGGCCGCTTCGACGGGAGCCGTTCGTGTGGTGCGGCTCCGTTCCGTTCCGCCCGAACGTCCCCGGGCGGACGGCCGGTCCGTGGTCTTTCCAGGCCGATGCGTCCCGGGGCGTGCTGACGAGTCGGGCAACGTACCGCGTGCTCCCACTCACCACGTGTGCCGCCAGGCACTGAACGAGGAGGTTCCCGGCCATGGACGCTGGGCTCAAGCGCGAGCTGGAGGAGAAGGTCTTCTCCGGTGAGCGGCTGTCCCGCGAGGACGGCATCGCGTTGTACGAGTCGGACGACCTGGCGTGGCTGGGCGGTCTGGCACACGAGGTGCGTACCCGTAAGAACGGTGACGTGGTCCACTTCAACGTCAACCGTCACCTCAACATGACGAACGTGTGCACGGCGTCGTGCGCGTACTGCTCGTTCCAGCGCAAGCCGGGTGAGCAGGACGCCTACACGATGCGTATCGAGGAGGCCGTACGGCTGGCCAAGGCGATGGAGAACGAGCACCTCTCCGAGCTGCACATCGTCAACGGTCTGCACCCGAACCTGCCGTGGCGCTACTACCCGCGTTCGCTGCGGGAGTTGAAGAAGGCGCTGCCGAACGTCGGTCTGAAGGCGTTCACGGCGACGGAGATCCACCACTTCGAGACGATCTCCGGACTGTCCGCCTCGGAGATCCTGGACGAGCTGATCGACGCCGGTCTGGAGTCGCTCACGGGCGGTGGCGCGGAGATCTTCGACTGGGAGGTCCGGCAGCACATCGTGGACCACCGCACCCATTGGGAGGACTGGTCCCGTATCCACCGTCTGGCGCACGAGAAGGGTCTCAAGACCCCGTGCACCATGCTCTACGGGCACATCGAGGAGCGCCGGCACCGGGTGGACCACGTGCTGCGGCTGCGTGAGCTGCAGGACGAGACCGGCGGCTTCCAGGTCTTCATCCCCCTGCGCTACCAGCACGACTTCGTGGACATGAAGGACGGCAAGATCCGCAACCGGCTGCAGGCCCGGACGCAGATGGCGACCGGCGCGGAGGCCCTGAAGACCTTCGCCGTCTCCCGGCTACTCTTCGACAACGTGCCGCATGTCAAGGTCTTCTGGGTCATGCACGGCGTCCAGACCGCCCAGCTGGCCCTTCAGCACGGCGCCGACGACATGGACGGCTCGGTCGTCGAGTACAAGATCACCCACGACGCGGACAACTACGGCACGCCCAACAAGCTGACCCGCGAGGACCTGTTGGACCTCATCCGCGACGCTGGCTTCCGTCCGGTGGAGCGGAACACCCGGTACGAGATCATCCGCGAGTACGACCGCCCGGACCCGGCGCGACGGGAGTCCCCGCAGCCGATGCGCGTCTGACCCCGGCCGGCCCCCGAGGCCACCACCCCTTCGTGCACGACGTGCACGACTCCCCTCGTGTACGCGGCGCGCGTGCCGCCGTTCGACCGTGGTGCGCGCACCGTGTCCGCATCATGACGACCCGCCAGGCAGGTGTTTATGTCCACGCAGACGACGAACGACGAGGACCTGGAAGTCTGGATCGACCAGGACCTGTGCACCGGTGACGGAATCTGCGCCCAGTACGCGCCCGAGGTGTTCGAGCTGGACATCGACGGGCTCGCCTACGTCAAGGACGACGAGGACGAGCTGCTCCAGGCGCCGGGTGCGACGACCCTGATCCCCCTTGAGGTGCTCGCCGACGTGGTCGACTCGGTCAAGGAGTGCCCCGGCGAGTGCATTCACGTGCGCCGCGTCTCCGACGGGGTCGAGGTGTACGGGCCCGTGGCCGACGGCTGACGCCGCCCTCTCGGACAGGTCACCGTGGCGATCGGTTCGTCGCCACGGTGACGTCCCCTCCGCTCCTTGCTCTCCTGGCCGCCCCGTCCGCCTGCGGCCGGGCCGAGCACCTCGCCCCTGGGAAGGACACGCACGTCCCATGAGTTCCCCCACCGCCGACGACCTGTGGATCCGCAGGTTCCGGCCCTCTCCCGACGCCGCTGAGCGGCTGGTGTGCTTCCCGCACGCCGGTGGTTCCGCCAGCTTCTACGTGCCGGTCGCCACCGCGCTCAGCCCCGGCGTCGATGTCGCCGCCATCCAGTACCCCGGCCGTCAGGACCGGCGCCACGAACCGGGTCCCGACTCGGTGGCCGACCTCGCCGACCAGGTCGCCTCGGCCCTGACGGGCTGGGCCGACGACCGTCCGCTGACGTTCTTCGGGCACAGCATGGGCGCGCTGGTGGCCTTCGAGGTGGCGCGACGCATGGAGCGCCTCGGGCGGGGCCCCGTCCGGCTGTTCGCCTCCGGGCGTCGCGCCCCGTCCCGCACCCGCGACGAGCACGTGCACACCCTCGACGACGACGGGGTGATCGCCGAGCTGCGCAAGCTGGCCGGCACCGACGCCCAGGTCCTCCAGGACGAGGAACTGCTGCGCATGGTGCTGCCCGCCATCCGCAGCGACTACCGGGCCGTGGAGACCTACCGCTGCGCTGCCGGCGCGGTGGTGCGCTGCCCGGTGACCGTCCTCACCGGCGACACCGACCCGCGCACGTCGCTGGAGGAGGCCGGCGCCTGGAGCGACCACACCGAGGCCGGATCGGACCTGCGGGTCTTCTCCGGCGGACACTTCTTCCTCTCGGAGCGTCCCGCCGAGGTGCTCGCCGTGCTCCACGAGCACTTCGCCGCCACGGCCCGCCGGGCCTGACCCGTCTTCCCCTCGACCCGTTCCGGGAGTTGTGCACGATGACCGAGCAACTCGCACCCGCGGCCGCGCAGTCGACGCCAGTACGTCGACGCCGTCCCCGGGTGGGCCACATCCAGTTCCTCAACTGCCTCCCGCTGTTCTGGGGGCTGGCCCGCACCGGCAGCCTCCTCGACATGGACCTGCGCACCGACACGCCGGACGGCCTCAACGACGCGCTCGCCGCCGGTGACCTCGACATGGGGCCGATCAGCCTGCTGGAGTACCTGCGGCACGCGGACGACCTGGTGGCCCTGCCGGACATCGCGGTCGGCAGCGACGGCGACGTCATGTCCTGTCTGATCATCAGCCAGGTCCCGCTGGGGGAACTGGACGGGCAGCCCGTCGCGCTGGGTTCCACCAGCCGTACGTCGGTGCGGCTGGCGCAGCTGCTCCTCGCCGAGCGCGTCGGCGTGCGCCCCGAGTACCACGTCTGCCCGCCCGATCTGCGCACCATGATGGCCGAGGCGAAGGCCGCGGTGGTCATCGGCGACGCCGCCCTGCGCGCGGCCCTGTACGAGGCACCCCGGATGGGTCTGCAGGTGCACGACCTGGGCCGGATGTGGAAGGACTGGACAGGACTGCCCTTCGTGTTCGCGGTGTTCGCCGCGCGCCGTGACTTCCTGGCCCGCGAGCCGGAGCTGACGCGCCGGGTCCACGCCGATCTGCTGGCCTCGCGCGACCTGTCGATGGCGGAGGTGTCCAAGGTGTGCGAACAGGCCGCGCAGTGGGAGGAGTTCGATGCCGCGACGCTGGAGCGCTACTACACCACGGCCCTCGACTTCAGCCTCGGCGAGGCGCAGCTCGCCGGCATCGCCGAGTTCGCGCGCCGGGTGGGCGGCGGCGGCGAGGGCTTCCCGCCCGACGTCGCCGTCCGGCTGCTCGGCCCCTCCTCCTGATCCGTACCCCGCCACCGAAAGGCCCGGCCACCATGTCCCGACCTCCGCAGTCCCCGCTCCAGCCCGTTCTCGACCGTGCCGCCGAGGGTGGGCGGATCACGCCAGAGGAGGCGCTCGACCTCTACCGCGACGCGCCCCTGCACGCGCTGGGCGCCGCCGCCGACGCCGTCCGCAGGCGGCGGTACGCGGGCACGGAGCACATCGCGACGTACATCATCGAGCGGAACATCAACTACACGAACGTGTGCGTCACGGCGTGCAAGTTCTGCGCGTT
>NZ_JBHVDX010000350.1:0-7109 GCF_042802555.1 Streptomyces sp. NPDC057474
GCGAGTTCGGTGACCTTGGCGAAGCGGGACTCCGGGCCGTCACCGTCCTCGTAGTTGACGGAGTTGATGACCGCACGGCCGCCCAGCTTCTCCAGCCCGGCCCGGATGACGTCCACCTCGGTGGAGTCGAGGACGATCGGAAGGGTGGAGGCGGTGGCGAAACGGCCGGCGAGTTCGGCCATGTCGGCGACACCGTCGCGGCCCACATAGTCGACGCAGAGGTCGAGCATGTGGGCGCCCTCACGGATCTGGTCGCGGGCCATCTCCACACAGTCGTCCCAGCGGGCCTCCAGCATGGCCTCGCGGAACTTCTTCGAGCCGTTGGCGTTGGTGCGCTCGCCGATGGCCATGTACGAGGTGTCCTGGCGGAACGGGACCGTCTGGTAGAGGGAGGCGGCGCCGGGCTCGGGGCGCGGGTCGCGCACGGTGGGCGTGAGGTCCCGGACGCGCTCGACGACCTGCCGCAGGTGCTCGGGGGTGGTGCCGCAGCAGCCGCCGATGAGGGAGAGGCCGTACTCGCGGACGAAGTTCTCCTGGGCGTCGGCGAGTTCGGGGGCCGTCAGCGGGTAGTGGGCGCCGTCCTTGGTCAGCACCGGCAGACCGGCGTTGGGCATACAGGACAGCTGGATGCGGGAGTGGCGGGCCAGATAACGCAGGTGCTCGCTCATCTCGGCCGGCCCCGTCGCACAGTTCAGGCCGATCATGTCGATACCCAGCGGCTCCAGCGCCGTCAGCGCCGCACCGATCTCCGAGCCCAGCAGCATGGTGCCCGTCGTCTCGACGGTCACCGAGACGATCAGGGGGACGTCGTATCCGGCCGTCTCCATCGCGCGGCGCGCGGCGATCACGGAGGCCTTCGTCTGCAGCAGGTCCTGGGTCGTCTCCACCAGCAGCGCGTCGGCGCCGCCGGCCAGCAGGCCCTCGGCGTTCTGCTGGTACGCGTCCCGGATGGCGGTGAACGTGGTGTGGCCGAGGGTGGGCAGCTTGGTGCCCGGACCGATCGAGCCGAGCACCCAGCGCTGCCGGCCGTCGCGGGCGGCGAACTCGTCGGCCGTCTCGCGGGCGATGCGGGCGCCGGCCTCGGACAGCTCGGCGGTGCGCTCGGGGATGTCGTACTCACCCAGTGCGGTGAGGTTGGTGCCGAAGGTGTTGGTCTCCACGCAGTCGACGCCCGCGTCGAAGTACGCGGAGTGCACCGAGCGGACGATGTCGGGGCGGGTGACGTTCAGGACCTCGTTGCAGCCCTCCAGCTGCTCGAAGTCCTCCAGTGTGGGGTCCTGTGCCTGAAGCATCGTGCCCATCGCGCCGTCGGCGACCACCACACGGGTGGCGAGAGCCTCGCGCAGGGCCTCGGATCGGGCCCGGCCGGCGGCGGCGGACGAAGGGGACGGATTCGGCAACGAGGCCATGGAGCTGCTCCCTGGAGTGCGACGGCTGTCGGCTTTGCGGCTTCCCATGGAAGGCGCACGCCGCAAGGGTAGCCCGGAGCGCCACGGATGGTCAGGGGAGTCCACGGGACGGACGGGCGTGGCGTACGCGGCCGAGTGCGGTTTACTCCGACGACGAAATGAACGACGGACACCGTTCCGGCACCACACGCACACCCCACGATCACATGACCCCCGGACGAACACCGGACGGGCACGGAATCGTCACCGCGTGGGGGGCGTGACCGAAAAGCTGTTGACGGGCATTGGCGAGAGGTCGGCAACGACCGGTAGTGTTCGACATTGCCGAACGATGGAAGTTCAGTCGCGTACGGCGGCCGAAGGGGACGGAGGCAGGGACGGGGATGGCACGGAACATCCAGTCGCTCGAACGGGCGGCCGCGATGCTGCGCCTGCTCGCGGGCGGCGAGCGGCGGCTCGGCCTGTCGGACATCGCCTCGTCGCTGGGTCTCGCCAAGGGCACCGCCCACGGCATACTGCGCACGCTCCAGCACGAGGGGTTCGTCGAGCAGGACGACGCCTCCGGGCGGTACCAGCTGGGCGCCGAGCTGTTGCGGCTCGGGACCACCTATCTCGACGTCCACGAGCTGCGGGCGCGCGCCCTGGTCTGGACGGACGACCTGGCCCGTTCCAGCGGCGAGAGCGTCCATCTGGGGGTGCTGCACCAGCAGGGCGTACTGATCGTGCACCACGTCTTCCGGCCCGACGACAGCCGGCAGGTCCTGGAGATAGGGGCCATGCAGCCCCTGCACTCCACGGCCCTGGGCAAGGTCCTCGCAGCCTACGACCCGGTGGCACACAGCGAGGTCCTGGAGGGCGAGCGCAAGGTGTTCACCGAGCGGACCGTCTCCGAGCAGGCCGACTTCGAGGGCGTCCTGGACATCACCCGCGCGCGCGGGTACGCGGCCGACGTCGAGGAGACCTGGGAGGGCGTGGCGTCCATCGCCGCCCCCATCCACGACCGGCGCCGCATGCCCGTCGGCGCGGTCGGCATCACCGGCGCCGTGGAGCGGCTGTGCCGCGAGGGCGAGCTCCGGCCCGAGCTGATCGCGGCCGTACGGGACTGCGCCCGCGCGGTGTCGCGGGACCTGGGCGCCGGGCGGTTCTGACGGCCGCACGGCCCCGGTCCCGACGGCCGCACGACTCCGGTCCCGACGGCCGCACGGCCCCATCTCACCTGACCTGCGAAGGCCGGGACACCCCTGCGGTGTCCCGGCCTTCGCCGCGTCCGGGCCCCACGGGCGCGTACGCGTGGCGCACTGGCGCGGCACCTATAGCAGCGGCCTCAAGACCGATAAGCCACTTCGATCAATAACGATCGCGTTTTCGACAACAGGACTCTTGACTAGGCACTCGCGCCACAGCGAGACTCCCGTCCATCGGTCGGCATTGTCGAACACCTACCGGCAATACGCGCTAGAGTGTGACAACGCCAAGGGCCGGGACAGCTCTCACCCCCGAGGGCGCGAACCCCCGGATGGGACCCGGGGTTCGCCTTCCCCTGGACGAAGGACAAAGGAGTCGCGGGTGTCCAGCTCCGACATCTTCATCGGCGAGACCATCGGTACCGCCATACTCATCCTGCTCGGCGGCGGCGTCTGCGCTGCCGTCACGCTGAAAGCCTCCAAGGCCCGTAACGCCGGTTGGCTCGCCATCACCTTCGGGTGGGGTTTTGCCGTTCTGACGGCCGTCTACACCTCCGCGCCGCTCTCCGGCGCCCACCTGAACCCTGCCGTGACCCTCGCGCTCGCGCTGAAGAAGAACGGCATCGAGTGGGGCGATGTCCCGGTCTACTGGGGCGGGCAGCTGCTCGGCGCGATGATCGGTGCAGCGCTGGTCTGGGTCGCCTACTACGGCCAGTTCCACGCCCACCTCACCGACAAGGACATCGTCGGCGATTCGGCCGCGAAGGGTGCCAAGGCCAAGTCCGTCGAGGCCCGGGAGACCGGCGCCGGCCCCGTGCTCGGCATCTTCTCCACCGGCCCCGAGATCCGGAACGTCGTGCAGAACATAGCCACCGAGGTCATCGGCACCATCGTGCTCGTCCTGGCGGTCCTGACGCAGGGCATGAACGGCGACGGCAAGGGTCTCGGCACTCTCGGCGCCCTGATCACCGCGCTCGTCGTGGTCTCCATCGGTCTGTCCCTCGGCGGCCCGACCGGTTACGCGATCAACCCGGCCCGTGACCTCGGTCCGCGTATCGTCCACGCCCTTCTGCCCCTGCCCAACAAGGGCGGCTCCGACTGGAGCTACGCCTGGGTCCCGGTGGCCGGCCCCCTGATCGGTGCCGCCATCGCTGCAGGCATCTACAACGTCGCCTTCGCTTAAGAGCAACGAGCCGCAGATCCCGGAACCACGCGATTTCGCGAAACGCTCAGCACGCGCCGTACGTACAGCCCCATACCCAGTGAACTTTCAGGAGCACACCGTGACCGACGCCCACACCGCCGGGCCCTTCATCGCCGCCATCGACCAGGGCACCACCTCCAGCCGCTGCATCGTCTTCGACCGCGACGGACGCATCGTCTCCGTCGACCAGAAGGAGCACGAGCAGATCTTCCCGAAGCCGGGCTGGGTCGAGCACGACGCCACCGAGATCTGGACGAACGTCCAGGAGGTCGTCGCCGGGGCCATCGAGAAGGCCGGCATCACCCGCGACGACATCAAGGCCATCGGCATCACCAACCAGCGCGAGACCACGCTGCTCTGGGACAAGAACACCGGTGAGCCCGTCCACAACGCCATCGTCTGGCAGGACACCCGTACCGACGCCCTCTGCCGGGAGCTCGGCCGCAACGTCGGCCAGGACCGCTTCCGCCGCGAGACCGGCCTGCCGCTGGCCTCGTACTTCGCCGGTCCGAAGGCCCGCTGGCTGCTGGACAACGTCGAGGGCCTGCGCGAGCGCGCCGAGGCCGGCGACATCCTCTTCGGCACCATGGACAGCTGGGTCATCTGGAACCTGACGGGCGGTGTCGACGGCGGCAAGCACTACACCGACGTCACCAACGCCTCCCGCACCATGCTGATGAACCTGCACACGCTGGAGTGGGACGAGAAGATCGCCGAGTCCATCGGCGTCCCGCTGTCGATGCTCCCGGAGATCCGCTCCTCCGCCGAGGTGTACGGCGAGGTCACCGGCGGCAGGCTCGGCGACCTGCTCGGCGGCATCCCGGTCGCCTCCGCACTCGGCGACCAGCAGGCGGCCCTGTTCGGCCAGACCTGTTTCGAGGAGGGCGAGGCCAAGTCCACATACGGCACCGGCACGTTCATGCTGCTGAACACCGGTGAGAAGATCATCAACTCCTACAGCGGCCTGCTGACCACGGTCGGCTACCGGATCGGCGACCAGAAGCCGGTCTACGCGCTGGAGGGCTCGATCGCCGTCACCGGTTCGCTGGTGCAGTGGATGCGCGACCAGATGGGGCTCATCAGCACGGCTGCCGAGATCGAGACCCTCGCGCTCTCGGTCGAGGACAACGGTGGCGCGTACTTCGTGCCGGCCTTCTCCGGTCTGTTCGCCCCGTACTGGCGTTCCGACGCCCGCGGTGTGATCGCCGGTCTCACCCGGTACGTCACCAAGGCGCACCTCGCGCGTGCCGTACTGGAGGCCACCGCCTGGCAGACCCGTGAGATCACGGACGCCATGACCAAGGACTCGGGCGTCGAGCTCGCGGCCCTCAAGGTCGACGGCGGCATGACCTCCAACAACCTGCTGATGCAGACCCTCTCGGACTTCCTCGACGCCCCCGTGGTGCGCCCGATGGTCGCCGAGACCACCTGCCTCGGCGCCGCCTACGCCGCCGGTCTCGCCGTCGGCTTCTGGACCAACACCGACGACCTGCGCGCCAACTGGCGGCGGGCCGCCGAGTGGACCCCCCGCATGGACGCGGACACCCGCGACCGTGAGTACAAGAGCTGGCTCAAGGCCGTCGAGCGGACCATGGGCTGGCTCGAGGACGAGAACTGACGAGAGCCGAGCAGGAGCCACCATGGTTTCGTTCGCCTGCTCTGATGAGGAGTAAGAACCCCACATGACCAGTCAGACCACCCTGCAGACCCTGCCTGCCCTGGGTACGCGCCCGGCGTCCGGCTCGAACCCGAGCCGTGCCGAGACCCGGGAGCAGCTCTCCAAGGCGTCGTACGACCTCCTCGTGATCGGCGGTGGCATCCTGGGCATCTCCACCGCCTGGCACGCCGCGCAGTCCGGGCTCAGGGTGGCCCTGGTCGACGCCGGCGACTTCGCCGGCGCCACCTCCTCCGCCTCCTCCAAGCTGCTCCACGGCGGTCTGCGCTATCTGCAGACCGGTGCGGTGAAGCTGGTGGCGGAGAACCACTTCGAGCGCCGTGCGGTGTCTCGCCAGGTGGCCCCCCACCTGGCGAACCCGCTCACGTTCTACCTCCCCGTGTACAAGGGCGGGCCGCACGGCGCGGCGAAGCTCGGGGCGGGCGTCTTCGCCTACTCCGCGCTGTCGGCCTTCGGTGACGGCGTGGGCCACCTGCTCTCGCCGTCGAAGGCCGCGCAGGACGTGCCCGAGTTGCGCACCGACAACCTCAAGGCCGTGGCCGTGTACGGCGACGACCAGATGAACGACTCCCGGATGGCGCTGATGACGGTCCGCGCGGCCGTCGAGTCCGGTGCGGTGGTGCTGAACCACGCCGAGGTCACCGGGCTGCGCTTCACCAAGGGCCGCGTGACCGGTGCCGAGCTGCGCGACCGGCTCTCCGGCGACGAGTTCGGGGTCAGCGCCCGGCTGGTGCTGAACGCGACCGGGCCGTGGGTCGACCACCTGCGCAGGATGGAGAACCCGGACGCGGCCCCGTCCATCCGGCTGTCCAAGGGCGCGCACCTGGTGCTGAAGCGGACGGCTCCGTGGAAGGCCGCGCTCGCCACCCCGATCGACAAGTACCGCATCACCTTCGCCCTCCCCTGGGAGGACATGCTGCTGCTCGGCACGACCGACGAGGTGTACGAGGGCGACCCGGCGGACGTCGCGGTCAACGACAAGGACATAGCCCAGATCCTGGACGAGGCCGCGTTCTCCATCCGGGACCAGCAGCTCGACCGTGACCTGATCACGTACGCCTTCGCCGGTCTGCGGGTGCTGCCGGGCGGGCCCGGTGACACCGCGAAGGCCAAGCGCGAGACGGTCGTCACCGAGGGCCGGGGCGGCATGCTGTCCGTCGCGGGCGGCAAGTGGACGACCTTCCGGCACATCGGCCGCACGATCATGAAGAAGCTGGAGGCGCTGCCGGGGCACCCGCTGGGTGAGGACTTCGAGCCGGTCGCCTCGCTGCCGAAGAAGCTGCCGCTGCCTGGTGTCGCCAACCCGCGCGCGGTCGCCCACCGGCTCCTCGTCGACCGCCCGGCGCCCGGCCCCCGTATGGGCGCCGACACCGCGCGGCACCTGGCCACGCACTACGGGTCGCTGGCCTTCGACATCGCCCGCCTCGCCAACGAGAACCCCGAGCTGGGCGAGCGCGTCCACGCCGACGCGCCGGAGATCTGGGCGCAGGTCGTCTACGCCCGCGACACCGAGTGGGCCGAGACGGTCGACGACGTGCTGCGGCGCCGGACGACGCTGACGATACGGGGGCTGGCGACGGACGAGGTCCGGGCGAAGGTGCAGGATCTGCTCGACAAGAAGTAACCGGGTCCTGGTC